>NZ_JACZDT010000003.1:0-300000 GCF_015903855.1 Fictibacillus sp. 18YEL24 | reverse complement strand
AAGAAAATAGAGAAGAACGATCTTCTTCTTCATCAAATGAGCTCATTAGATCTGCCATGATAGAAGTATTTAACTTAAGAGAAGTATTTTCAAGCTCATCTTCAGAAGACAAAGAAAGTGCTGCATCCGTGTTAAGCATTGCACTTAAAGAAGAACGATCTTCTTCATCTTCAGTCATAACCATCGCCATCACATCTGTACCTAAATCTACTTTTGCACTTGACTCTTCATCTTCTTCAGTTGCTTCTACTCCTGCCCATAGGCCAGCATCAGCCATTAGAGAAGAGTTATTCTCTTCCTCTTCAGAAGTTACGTTCGCCATCACATCTGTACCTAGATCTACTTTTGCACTTGACTCTTCATCTTCTTCAGTTGCTTCTACTCCTGCCCATAGACCAGCGCCAGCCATTAAAGAAGAGTTATTCTCTTCCTCTTCAGAAGTTACGTTCGCCATCACATCTGTACCTAGATCTACTTTTGCACTTGACTCTTCGTCTTCTTCAGTTGCTTCTACTCCTGCCCATAGACCAGCGTCAGCCGTCAATGAAGAGTTATCTTCTTTCTCTTCAGAAGTTACGTTCGCCATTACATCTGTGCCTAGATCTACTTTTGCACTTGACTCTTCATCTTCTTCAGTTGCTTCTACTCCTGCCCATAGACCAGCATCAGCCGTCAATGAAGAATTATCTTCTTCATCTTCAGAAGACACGTTCGCCATCACATCTGTGCCTAGATCTACTTTTGCACTTGACGATTCGTCTTCTTCAGTTGCTTCTACTCCTGCAGTTACACCTGCATTCACAGCAGCCTCTGTATTTGATTCTTCCTCATCTTGAGCTTCAACAGCTGCTTGAACATCTGCTCCCGCATTTAGAGAACTAGAATCATTGTTATCTTCTTCATTAGAACGAACTTCCGCTTCAACGTTTGTATCTGCGTTTACAGACGCTTTACTTTCATCATCAGAAGAACTTTTAACTGTAGCATCTGTTCCGACTGCCACATTTGCTTTAGCAGCATCGTTATGATCTTCAGTTTTTGATTCCGCTTCAACTCCAGCATTTACACTCGTACCTACTTGAGCTTTTTCATCTTCTTCACCGGAAGCTTCAGCATTTACATTTGCACCAACGTTTGTTTTTACGCTATTGTGGTTCGAATCATCATCTGAACTCTCTAATTCGATGCCTGTTACAGCACCTAGATCAAGGTTAAGATTAGACTCTTCATCTTTCTCAGAAAGCTGAATGTTACTGATCAACCCTGTTCCGATTTTAAGACTCGATGACCCTTCATCTGCAAATGTTTCACTTCCTCCAAAAAATAACCCAGCAGCCGCAGCACCTGTAATCGCAAATGTTCTAATAAAGTTTGATCTTTTCATTGTCATTTCTCTCCTTCTTCTTCTTAATTTTTTTGTTTTACCAAATTTGAATTAGAAGAAGAAAGATTGTGGTGGTTGCCCAGGTGGAGCATTTAGCCATTGATCATAATAGTGTCGAACTCCCTCACCAAGTACACTTCCTGTTTCAAGCTGAGTATCATTTTGGCCACCATCTAGAATAGCCAAGAACGTAACAGTGCTAGAAGAAGTCATCGGTACATTGGAAGAACCTGAAGGTGATTGTCCACCTTGTGATGATGGAGTTAGCATTTGTGTTTGAGTTACCTTTTGAGTTACCGGATAATCCGGACTTGTTTTTTGCCGTACAGGTTTCTCAGTTTCTTTTTGATACCTGCTCTTTTTAAGTACTTCTCCACTCGTACTTGTACTAACGGGATTCTCTATGTCTTTTTCAAAAATTTCTTTTGTCGTCACAGCAACTGGCTTTTTAGTTATTGCACCTTTCGTTTCATTAATCGTTTCACTAGTATTCGGTTTGTTCTCCACAACAGGTTCAGTGACTGGTGTTGTGGTAGGAGCTGGTTCTGGTTTTGCTTTGACCACTTCCTCAACTTCCGGCTTAGTAGTAACAATCTCTGAAACGACTGGAAGCTTCACCTCTACTTGAGGTTTTTCCGGTGTAACAGGGACCGTAACGTTCACCTCCTGATCTAACACATCGACTTTTATCGATGGTTTTTCAGAAAGGTTAACATCCACGATAGGTTTAGAACTTTTTAGCTTTTCTGTCGGTACTGTTTCTTTTACCGTATCGACTGTATTCGTTACCGTTTTGATTGCTTCATCTACTGGCTTTACGTTCTCCGTAACTTTGTTAACCGTTTGATCCACCCTGTCGACAGCACGAGTAGTGTCTTTAACAATATTTGTAACTGTGTTAAGAGTAGGTCTCACAACCTCATCGGAAACTGAATGATCTTTCGCAGAAATGTTCACTTTGTCTGGAACACTTTCAACAATCTCAGTTGTTTCCTTTGTTAAGTCTGTTACTGGAGAAAGAATCCCTCCGCTATCAGCCGATACGATCGCGGGAATACTCATGCCGGCTGCGAATACAACCAATTGTACAAATCGTTTCACCTGGTTATCACCTCCTTCTGTAAGTGTTTTCAAATAGCTAACGAAAACAAATTTGATTTGGATCACTAAAAAAAACAAAAAAAAACATTTTGTACACTTTAAACAGGATATGTGACGTAAAAGCTCAATTGCTTTACACTTAAAGGAGTAAGAAGTTGAGGTGATTTAAAATGGCACAACATGTTTTTCATCTAAATGCCCATTGGCCAGGTGGAAGAAATGCTACTGGAACGATAGAAACGCAGAATTTGAAGACTAAGGTATCGATACCTCCTGAGATGGATGGACCAGGAATTGGGACGAATCCCGATGAGATGTTGCTTGGAGCAGCGGCAACTTGTTATATCATCACACTCGCTGCCATGATAGAACGAAGTAAGATAGATAAGATAAATTTAACGATGGAGTCTGAAGGATATGTCGACGTTACAAACGGAGTGATCACGTATCAAAAGATCATACATCGACCGGTCGTCACGATTAAACATGACCCGTCAAAAGACATTTCGACACTTCTTCAAAAACTCGCCACAAAAGCCGAGCATTCGTGTATGATTTCACGAGCATTGAAGGGTAATGTCGAAATAGAGGCAATTCTGACGATAAAAAATGGATGATTTTAGAAGAACAGGTCTTCCGTTATCTGTACTTACAAAATTACTTATGTTAGCATAAATGTTAAGGAAGGAAAATAATTTATTATTTGGGTTCCTAACAAGTTCCCCCATAATAGAAAGGGGACGATGTATCATGAACCATCAAGATGTGAAAACCATACTCTTAAATTTACAGAACAAACAGTATATTGAATCCGATATTACTCACACCTTTAGTGAAAACAATTCCGCTGTTTTTTCTGTTAAGTATTTAAAGAACGATCAATCGTTCGAAGTGATTCAGATTGAAACAAACTCCCTGAAGCGGTTCGATGATGTCGATTCTGCCGTTCATTGTATTAACAACTTAATCGCTAAATAGAGATATACTCTTTTTCATAATGAAAGAGGTCAACCAAAGTAATGGTGACCTCTTTTTTGTTTATCTATGGAGATATTTTATCCAGTCATTATCCTCAATTGAAATAAAATCATTGGTTATAGCATTCATTACATACATTATAGCTTCTATATCTCCAACGGATGTCTTTATTTTAACAACGATGCGATCATATAGATTATCAGCTCTGTTTTCTACAAAATCTTCAAGTTCGTCTAAACGTTTTAGTTCCTCCGTTGTTACTTCATATAACTCACCTGTAACCCATTTGTTTTTCTCTAGAACTAATGCAGGGTAACCACAACCTGTATCGTACAGTTGTCCCTCGGCGTAGCATCTATGTTCTATGTATGTTGCATTCTGCAAATAGTGGGCATTACTTCCCTCTTTTCGAAGCGTCCCGTAAACAAACACTAGTTGTTTTTTCATAAACTCACCTTCTTTTTCATACGAGCATTACCCTTTTGAAAAAAAGACAGCCCAGACTAGTAAACTTAAAAATAGAATTCCCGCTATAGCAGAAAGAGTCAATGCGATTAATATCGTCCAACCTAATCCTTTTCGGTTTGTTAGAATCAGAAAAATACTTAACGTGAAGAAAGTAAAAACAAAACCTAGTATTGACCACAGCCATCGATCTTTATTATATAGCGGTGCTTGAACAAACAAATAGTAAGCGATAGCAATCTGTAGTAAAGGAACGTATAAGATTTCCAAACTCTTTTTATCCCCTTCTCATAATATTTTCTTTCCTCAATAAATGTATCATTTTTCTTCAAATAAAAAAGCTTTCAACCACTTCTTAGGCTGAAAGCTTCAGTATAAAATGTACGTTTTTAATATCCTTTTCTCACATCGATGACATGTTCGTTTTTTCGTTTCTTACTCCCTCTAGCAGCGTCAAAAAATAAAACAAGAGCTGTAACGATGTGCATGATCATTCCGATGACTGGCAAGTACCCGACAATAGAAGTAATAAGACCTAACACACTTCCTGTAAATCTTTCTTTTTGAACGATACAAATGATGAGTGTGATCAAATGAAAGACAAACATGAACTGAAGTGGTCCCCATGCTGAAGCAAGAATGATGGCTCCTCCTAAAAACGGAATACCAAGGAAAGCTTCAATACCACCCGTTATCATTTTCAAAAGTCTCGATATATTCATGAGACAGCCTCCTCAATGATTGCTATTTATATAATACGGATTTACCACGAAAAAAGTTTCCTATTATAAACATTACCTCTCTATATAAATAAAGAAACCTCCTGTTATGGAGGCTTCACTTTTTATTCCTTAATTTTCTTTGCTTCGTTAATAAATGTAGTAATGATCGCCATCATATTCTCGTTGTCATGTCTTAATTCTTCAGGATGCCACTGCGTTCCTAGTAGGAACGTTTTATTCTGGTCCTCTAGCTCTAATGCCTCAATTACACCGTCAGAAGCTCTTGCTGCAACACGTAATCCTTTGCCTACTTTTCCGAT
Organism: Fictibacillus sp. 18YEL24; assembly: GCF_015903855.1. Classification (GTDB taxonomy): domain Bacteria; phylum Bacillota; class Bacilli; order Bacillales; family Fictibacillaceae; genus Fictibacillus; species Fictibacillus phosphorivorans_C. The sequence continues at coordinate 295,030 of NZ_JACZDT010000003.1, read as the reverse complement.
CGCCTGATGGTGAAAGCTATTTACAGCAACCTCCTTTTCACCAACAATCTTATACAGTTTGCTGTCTTCTTCAATGCTAACGGTATGAGAAGGTTCTGATCGCGTTGCAGACGACTGGAAATGATTAATACTATCAGAAAACTCACTCTCAACATCTTGGATGATTGTTCCTCCATAACTAACATTTAATAAATGATAGCCTCGGCACATAGCAAGAATAGCTTTTTCGTTCTCACGAGCTTTTTTAACAAGTTCAATCTCAAAATCATCACGATTCTTATTGACCTTTTTTACTTTTGGATGAGGTTCCTCATTGTAAGTGATGGAGCTGATATCTTCACCACCTGTAAAGATTAACCCATCACACATTTTTGCGTAAAACTCAGCTTCTTCTGGTTTGCCCATCGGAATCACAATTGGCACCCCTCCTGCATCTCTAACCGTTTCCGCAAATTTATTATATACAACGATCGTATCAACGTTTTCATTTTGAGTTTCAATCGTATTGATTGACATGATCGTACTTGTTAATCCAATTAATGGCTTTTCAGTCATATATAACTTCCTCTCCAATCTGCTGTTCACTCATCTTTTACCTTAATCACGTAATCATAAACACCCATAATTTATCATCCCTATTACTATTAGCCAATTATTCATACGTATTCCATTTTTCATTCAAAAAAAACAAAAACAGCTCACTAAACGTGTAAGCTGTTTCTACTATTTATCTCATGCTATTGCATCGGTGGTCTCGGTCTTCTAACAGAATAGACGAGTTCAATATCACCATTCTCTTTTACACGTTTTACTGTGTAAGTTTTCTCAACACCCTGCTCGGTATTGTGAAAGGTGATCTTGTCGCCTTCTTCAAAATCTGAAGTGCCTGTGTCCCATAATTTCTCGTCATCGGGTTTTCTCATACCTCTCACCCCTCGTATTCCGATTAAATGCTCATAACAATATGCCATTTAACTTTATTTTCCCCTACTTAGGAAAATGAATCCTAAATCGTTTGTTAAAACGTGCATATTTTACTCTCGTTATTGAGAATCCAGCATACAATCTCCTTTGTTCACTGGGAATAGAGTCCGGCTCAATATCGGAATTGGTATGTCAGCAGTTCAATTATCTACTCTCTCACCAACCGGTTATGACAAGAATTTATGGACACCTCTTTATTGGTTAATCCTATAATCCACGGTTTATATATAAAGTGCGCCTTATTCTAATATTTCTATTAATAAAGCTTAATCCCTTTAAATTATTTAAATTCTTTAATTATTTGCTTTCATATTTAACTGACGGATAGCAGATCTAATTCTTTTGCAACAAACTCCATAAGTTCTGCAATTTTATTAGATGAAAAATCCAATTCGATGCCTGCAGTTTTATAAACTTCTGGAAGCGACTTAGAGCTTCCAAGTTTCAGTGCTTCTTTATATTTCTTGATGGTTCCCTTTGGATCTTCTTTGTAATTTTTGTACAATTGAATAGCACCAAGTTGAGAAATTGCATACTCAACAAAATAAAAAGGAACTTCATATATATGTAGGGTATAGAACCATTCTTTTACTTTCCATTCTTCATACCCATTCCAATCGACTATTGAAGCATCATAGCGCTCTTTCAATTCTCCAAACTTCTTCGTACGTTCTTCCCACGTGTGATTTGGATGTTGGTACAACCAGTGCTGAAACTGATCAATGACCATAATATACGGAAGACTCATCAATGCCCCTTTGAGCTGATCTTTCTTCGCCCGGTTAAGTTCCTCTTCTGTTTTGTAAAACTCGTCCCAGCGGTCCATCGTAAATAGCTCCATACTCATACTAGCTAGCTCGGCAGACTCCATTGGAATTTGTTTATAAGCATATAATTCTAAATCGCTCTTTAATTGATCGTGAATCGCATGCCCCATCTCATGCATAAAAATAACCAAATCACTATCCGTATTTGACATGTTCATATAGATAAACGGAAGCCCTGTTTCAGGTAAAGATTCACAGAATCCCCCTTGTGCTTTTCCTTTTCTGCTCGTAAGATCAAAAAGCTTCTTCTCGTTCATTTCATGAACAAGAGAGCCGAACGTGACATCAAGTTCGCTCAAAACTTTCGCTGATTTATTGATCAACTCCACATCAGAACTTACAGGTTGTAATGGTTTTCGACCGATTGCTTCTGCTTGAACATCCCATGGTTTATAAACATCCACACCAATTTCAGCTTTGTGTTCTTTTTGAAGTTGTATGGTGATCGGAAGCACATGTTCACGTATGAATTCAGCGAGCTCCGTACAATCCTCTGGCGTATAATCAAATCGATTATATTTCTTAAACATATAATCGTTAAAGCCACTCAAACCGGCATTCTCTGCTTTCTTCACTCGTAGTTGAATCAACTCATCAAGAATACCCTGAAGTTTCTCTTCTTCTTTTAAGATAGGTTCATACAAAGCTTTCATCGCTTTTTCTCTTATATCACGTTTAGAATCTCTAATATGAACAAAGAGTTCACTAATCGTTACTTCTTTTCCCTCCCAATTTGAAGATAGACCTCCTGTGATTTCAAAGTATTGATTCGTTAGAGCATCCTCTTGTTTTTCTATTTCTATGTTTGCTTCTTGAAAAAGAGCAAATTGCGTTCTCAGTTTCTTCTTATATTCTCCGAACTCATCGTCTGGCAGTTCCGCCATAAATGGTGACTCCAATACTTTCTCGTCGAGTTTCGATTGGTACTTTTTAAACATTGGCTTGATGTGTTGCTGATCAAATTCATATTGCTTTTTAATTTCTTCATCATTACTTTGGCATTGGAAGGCAATATAATGGCGAAGCATCTCTTCTTCTACTTTTTCGTAGATGCGTTTTTGCTGATTTAAAAAATTCATAAGATCGTTTAACGAAGTAATGGTTACGCTTACAAGATTCTCAAACTCTTCTTTTAGTGTATTTATTTTCTGATCGTTCATTTTGATTCCTCCCTAAAACGTTCTATTATCCACTTTACCACAAATAGGAAAATACTAGATAGATGGTTTATTTGTTTAAATATATAAAAATGACCCTTACTCGTACATATGAAGGACGGGTAAGGATCATTTGTTCAAAAATTTATCTATTGATTAACAATTACAGACCATAACTACGTTTCCATCTGGATCTTCTACATTGAACCAAGCTACTTCACCGTGCCACTCGATCTCACGGATCACTTTCATATTCTTCCTTTGAAGTTCTTTGTATGCTTCATCAATATCTGCTGCAAATACATTAAACATAGGACCTGAACCAGGTGATCGGTGGAAAGATGGGTCAAACGTATGATCATCTAGTGATAATCCTGTTTGACCTGTTACAGGAATGTTATGTACAGGTGATTGTACTTCACTTACATCTATCGTAATTCCCAATAGATCAGCATACCATGCTACAGATTTTTTAAGATCAGTTACATGCACGAAAACATTGTTGATGTGACTTTGTATAGCAGAGATACTCGTTACTTTTTCACTCATGGAAGACGCCCCCTAAAATTTACATTCTTCATACGTTCTTCGATATCCATAAAAAGGTCTGAAATTTTGCCCTTCATAAAAAGTGTGCGATGTACGGGATGCAAGCATCTCCATTCGTGCTGTAGGGTACTTTCCTTGGATGATGTTCAAGAGCTTCCCACCTAATCCTAGTCCACGATTAGGCTTCGAAATTAGCATCTCGCAAATATAGAGTGTTACGTGTTCATCTGTCAGCCCACGGGCATATCCTATTACCTTTTCGTTCTTTATCATGACATAGGCTATATTGGACCTACTCCAAGCCTGTTTTGTTTCTTCGTCCCTTTCAACTAATTGCGTCCAGCCTTCTTGTTTGTTTAGTTCCTGAATCAGCTCAAAATGCTTCTTTTCTATATAAGAAACAAATTTTACATCTGCCACAACTGTTTTCTCCTCTATAAAAGTGCTTTAACGTTCTGCACACCTTTTTGAACTTCTGAAAGAAGATCTCCTTCAAAATGTTCTTGCTCAATCACACAATAGTCTACTTTATGTTCATCTGCTAATCGTAGGAAACTACCGATATCAAGTATTCCTGTTCCAGCGATCGTGCTCTGTTTTTGCCCGTCTTTCTCTACCATATCTTTGAGGTGAAGGGATACACAACGGAAGCGATACTTATTCAGCAGCTCTTCAGGCTCGAACCCAGCATATTTTGCCCAGTACGTATCCAGCTCCATCTTGACTAAATCAGAATCTGTTTCTTGATAAAGCAAATCAAACGGCATCTTACCTTCAAGCTCGTAGAATTCAAAATCATGATTATGGTAAGCAACACGGATTCCATACTCTTTGCTTCTTAATCCAGCTTCGTTCAACACATCTGCTACACGCTTGTAATCGTCGATGGATCTTCTTTCATCTTCTGTTAAGTATGGCATGATCATTAAATCATTCTCTAAAATAAGTTGATCTTCCATCTGTTTTTTAAATGCATCTCCAGAAAATTGCTGAAGTGGAATATGAGCTCCAGCAACAGTTAAAGCATTCTCGTCCAATACCTTTTTTACTTCTTTAGCAGATATTCCGAATAATCCAGCGAATTGTACACTATCATATCCGATCCCTTTCACTCTTTCTAATGTACCTAATAAATTCTTTTCAGCTTCTTGTTGAATGGAGTACAGTTGCAATCCAATTTTTCTCATGTTTTATCTCTCTCCTTTTTAAACGTTTACAAAACTTTGTTCATCGATATGGATGCTTGTTTATAACCTAATTTTTTATATAGGTCGATCGCATTTTCGTTCGAACCAAACACATGTAGACCCACATAGTCCGCTCCTTCATCTTTTGATTCATTCTCAAAAAAACGAAGAGCGGTCTGAGCGATCCCTCGCTTACGGAATGCATTCAGCACGTAAATATGATAAAGAAAAGCTTTCTTCTCTTCTTTTGAAACATGAAACCAAAGGTAGCCCGCTAATTCATGATCCTCTTTGATGTAAAATAAATGCTGTCCTTCTGTTTTTTCCTCATCAGGAAGCAGCTGTTCCATTTGCTTTTCTGCTTTTTCAGTGGCTAGTTCTTGATCTAGTTTATAATGTTCCGCTGTATCACGAATATAATCTGGCAGCATAAACTTTAGGTAATCTTTAAACTGCTTGTTGTCCATTCTCTCAAATGTGATCAAACGCCTATCTCCCCTTTACTTCATCAGATATTCAATAATCTTAGGCATCCTTTCTCGCCAAGCTGTCTCATGATGTACTCCGCCATCGATTATTTTAAATTGCACGTCGATGTTCTTTTTCTTAAAAACTTCATAGACCTCTTCGGAAGAACGTATATAATGAGCAGCATCCACTTTTGATGTATCCTCATCTGTTCCAATATCCATATAAAACCTTTTGAGCCCACTTAAGTCACTTTCTTCTATAAACCTTTCAATCTCTGTTTGATTAAACCAATAAGCTGAAGAAAGACTTGCTACTCTTTGAAATATATGAGGGTAGCGACATGCTGCATACGTGGAAATCAGTCCACCCATCGAACTGCCTGCCATTAATGTTTCGTCAGGTTTGGTTCTGTATTTTTCATCGATCAACGGCTTTAACGTATGCAAAATAAACTCGATGTACGCCTCCCCTTTTCCTCCATAAACTCCTTCAAACTTAAGAAGTTCTGGTCCTACTGTCGGGTTTTCCCATGGAGCATATTCATTAAAACGTTCAAATCCCTCATGATTACAGTCGATTCCAACGATGATAAGAGGAGCTTTACTCTTTGATAAATAATCCGCTAAGCCCCATGAAACACCGTAGCTGGCGTCTTCATCATGAAACAAATTTTGACCATCATGCATATAAAGGACGGGATACTGTTCATGACTGTCAGTATAATCGTCAGGCAGACACACACGGATCTGTCTTTCTATTCCTCCAAATTGCGCAATGGTCACTTTGAATGTCTGTAGCATTTTATTCTCCCATTCTATTAATCTAGGTTGAGGTTGAAACCGTTAACAAAAAACTGTAAGGTTTCTCTTTCATCTTCATTTAGTTCACGATCAACCTGGACTTTATATTCTTCTTCAATTGCTTGTGGATTACCTTCAAATTCTTTTGTAAGGTTAGCAAACCTTCGCAATATGGATACCTCTGTTAGAAACTCTTGTTTCGTAGCTGCCTTCCAATGAGAAAATATATAAAAATCCGCGTCAAACGATTCTAATTGATCTAACAAATTTAGCGTTCGATTCACCGTATAGTTATTTTTAGGTGCGTACATATTTGCATAGAGGCAATCGGATAAAAACAAAACTTTTTCTTCCTTTATGTATACAATGATCGAATCTGTTGTATGGTCTCCGCCAACATGTTGAAGTACACATGATACCCCACCTAGATCAATTTCCATATTTTCATGAAACGTAATCGTCGGTAGCTTTATTTTGATGTTTCGATGATCTGGAAATTCTTTTTTGATAGCTTCTGCACAAAATTCAATTTCAACGCCTTGCCTTACTCTCTCATCAAGATCTTTATCACTCCATGAAAAAGGAAGAAGTTCCTGCATTTTTGTTTTTGTCTCTGATGAAGAAATGGATGGAATGTTTAATGCAGGCAATCCAAAAATGTGATCCCAATGCCAGTGCGTAAGAACTACGAGATCTGGATTTCGTATATTCTTTTTACGCAGTTCATCCAAAAAGTAAGATGCATGTTTTTCTGAGTTTCCTGCATCGATCATCAAAGTCATTTCGTTTCCCACAACAGCTCCTAAAATTGGGCGATCTGTGTCTGAAACAGGTGTTTGGTACCAAAAACGTTCTGTTAGTTTTTCTAATGTCTGCAAACGATCCAACTCCCTATTCAAAAACATGTGAACATCTTTATTGTACTTTAAATCATCTCTTAGGGTTAGAAAGATGCACATTCTGATCTGTTTGTATTTCTTCCGGTATATGAGTAGGTGCATTCGGTACTTTTCTCTTTCTTTGATCAAGGATTTCAGAAGAATAAAGTTTGATGACTAAACTTCCTCCATATCGTTTTGCACGAATAAGTATAGGCTGGTCGTATTTGTTTTGAAATTGAAAATCTGGTCCGTACCAACTAACGGTCGCATCTCTCCCTGATGGAACGTATGGAACACGTTTGCTATGAGAATAGCGTTGAACGATTCTTAATCCTGCTCGATCTACTGCATTAAACAGCGTAGATGAGACTTGGCATATACCGCCCCCAATTCCTTCAGACAGTTCACCTCTAACGATGATCGGTGCACGCATGTAGCCTTTTGCGGTTGTTCGTCTGCCTACGACTTTGTTGAAAGAAAATGTCTCATTCGGAAAAACAACATGACTATCAAGTGCTTTAGCAGCAAGCTCAATGTTTGTTGTTCGGCTATTATTATTTGAATTAAAGTATGTAACATATTGTCCGATCTGCTGGTTCTTAATATGAGCAAGAACCTCTGTATCAACTTTTGGATAGATATTCATTTCTGGCACATCAATCGTTTTCGGTCCCGTTTCAAAAAAATACGTATAAAACTTTTCTTTAAATAATTTTCGATTTAATTTATAACCAACTTGGCCAGGTATGATGCCACCATAATCGTTTAATTTAGCATTAATAGGTGCTTTATATGATCTTTTATCGAGCAGATCAACGAACTGATTATATTTCGTGTCATCGATCATTGGAAATCCAGGAATTGACCCTTCGAACTGTTTTCGGCTTACTTCTGCAAGCTTTTGACCTTCTTGGTTCACAATGAACGTTTCCGTGTTTTGATTTGCAGATGTCAATAATAAAAGAAGTCCAGCTAACCATACTTGCAACATTGACCGATCACTCCGATTAATTATTTCTCTTTTTCACAAAAACAAAGAGACCATGAATATGACCTCTTTGTTATTTTCATTTAAAATTTGGTTTTCATACTATATTTTTAGTCTTTTCCATTATCTTTCATCCCTGGTGATGGACTGCTCTTTCCAGGCTGAACACTTGGACTTTGATTTGAATCTTTTTGTTGCATTTCTTGTTTAGGTGCTTGTGGTGCTTGTGGTGTCTCACCTTTTTGTTCTTCCATCTGCTTTGGTACTTCTTGCTCTTGGCCTTCTTCTTGTTGACCTTGTTGCTGTTCTTGTTGCTGACCTTCACCTTGTTCAATTTGGCCTGCTCCGCCACCTTGGCCTGCTCCGCCACCTTGGCCTGCTCCGCCACCTTGGCCTGCTCCGCCGCCTTGACCTGCTCCGCCGCCTTGACCTGCTCCGCCGCCTTGGCCTGCTCCGCCGCCTTGGCCAGCTCCGCCGCCTTGCCCTGCTCCGCCGCCTTGACCTGCTCCGCCACCTTGACCTGCTCCGCCACCTTGACGAACTTTAGGTAATTTTAATGAAGAGTAAGCATAAAGAATAGATTGATACGTACGTGCATCGACTGATCCTGTCACAGGTAGTCCGTGACTCTTTTGAAAATACTTAACACCTTTTACTGTTGAGGCATTATAGTAGCCATTTATTTTCCCAGAATAACTGCCTAGAGACTTTAACATGGATTGAATTGCATACACATCGGGACCTTTTGCATTTTTCCCAACTGCAGAAGCAGCGTTTGAAGTACCTAAAAGTAGAGCTAATGCCAAAACAAAAGCACTAACGTACTTCGTTATATTCTTTGCATTTTTTTGCCAATACATCTTGTGACATCTCCTTATTTCTTTATATTGTTGTAACGTTTTATAATTTTTCCTAAAATACGTTTTTTATGTCGGGTTCTCGCTCAAAAAATTTAAGCAAAAAAAAATAAACCTGAATCCGTTAGGATTCAGGCCATAAGAATTTTACTGTTTTGTATCAAGTGGTTTTAATTTCGCTTCGATTTCTTCTCGATGAGCTTCTAAGAACGGTGGTAGTGCAAGTGACTCACCAAGATGTTCAATATCTTCGTCCGTATCAAATCCTGGACCATCTGTTGCAAGTTCAAAAAGAATGCGATTTGGTTCACGGAAATAGAGAGATTTAAAATAAAAACGATCTACAAATCCAGAATTCGGAAAGCGTGATGTTTTTACTTTTTCAATCCATTCATGAAGTTCTTCTTCATTATCAACTCGAAAGGCAACATGGTGCACTCCACCTCGACCAAGTCGTTCTTGAGGAAGGTCATTTCGTTCTTCTACATGAATTTCAGCACCACTTCCCCCTTCACCTGTTTCCAACACTATAATTTCAGGTTGACCAGTCACTTCTGGTGCGTAGCTTCCAATTTTTTTAAAACCTAATAGTTCAGTTAGCACTTCTACAGTTGGTTCAGCTGAAGGCACAGTTAACCTTACAGGGCCAAGCCCAACGACTGCATATTCTAGCGGTGTTGTGCTTTTGTTCCACGGCTGACCACCTGCAACTCCTTTGTTATTTTCATCCGAGACTAAAATCATTCTTTGACCTTCAGGATCTCTAAACGCCAATGTGTTACGACCTGCACGTTTCATGATTTCTTCTGCCTCAATACCCTGTTCTTTTAAACGATCTTTCCAAAAGCGAAGCGCATCATCATTTTTCACTCGAAGTGAGATAGCTGAAATGCTATTGTTACCATCATGGTTTCTTCCAGCCATCGGAATTTCAAAAAACGTAAGCTCTGTTCCTGGATTCCCCTTTTCATCACCATAAAACAAATGATAAACGCTCGTGTCATCCTGATTTACCGTTTTTTTGATCAATCTTAAGCCCATTACTTCTGTATAGAATCTAAAGTTTTCAGGGGCTTTTGCAGTTAACGCGGAAACATGGTGAATTCCTTTAAGTTTCATCATAATCCCTCTTCCATCCCATTTTCTTTTATTATCTCCCTTTGCTAAGAAAATGCCCAATAAAAAGCTTTGGCTATTAACATGTGTACGAAAAAAGAAACTCCTGACAAAAGGAGTCCCTTAGTTTTGAATCTATTCGACAACAAGATAATGCATACTGAACCAGTTCTTATCATCACACCACACTTTTTTAGGTGTGAATCCACACTGTCTCGCCATATTTTGAAACTCTTGAATCGTAAATTTATAAGAATTCTCAGTGTGGATAGTTTCTCCTTCAGTAAAGAAGACATTTTCATTACCGATGGTTATCATCTGATTTACCAGGCTTACAAGATGCATCTCAATTCTGCCCTTTTCAGCATGATAAAAAGCATGATGCTGAAATTTTTCGAGATCAAAGTTTGCCAAAAGTTCTCTGTTTAACCGGTTTAGTAAATTAATATTGAATTGACTTGTGATCCCTTTATTATCATTGTAAGCCGCATTCAACACAGCGTGATCTTTTTTCATATCTACTCCGATCAACAAACCGCCGTTTGGCTTAAGAAAATCCGCTGTCATCTTCAAAAAATTTATTCTTTCCTCAGGCTCAAAGTTTCCAATCGTAGATCCTGGAAAGAACACCGCTTTCAGTTTAGATTTGAGATTAGGCACCTCAAACTTATCCGTATAATCGGCAGACACAGCATGCACGTCTAGATGAGGATATTCAATTGACAGAGCTCGTGCGGATTGATACAGAAAATCTTTAGAGATATCGATCGGTACATATTCTTTAAGTTCAGGCATCGATTCAAGAAGTGTCCTAACTTTTTCACTGCTGCCGCTTCCGAACTCTACGAGTGCCGTATCCCTTCCGATCGCGTGAGCCATTTCATCTTTATATTTATTTAAGATCAGCAGTTCTGTTCGGGTCGGATAATATTCTGTGAGCATCGTAATCGCTTCAAACAGTTCAGAACCTTTTTTATCATAAAAATATTTAGGTGAAATGAACTTTTTCTCTTGTCGCAATCCATGAAGTACTTCACTATACATATCTGTTTCAGGTTCGTTTCCGATGTGATAATGAACGTTCGATCTTATCGTTTTCATGTGAGATCCCCCGCTAAGCGAATTCCGCTGAACTGCCATCTTTTATCGGCTTGAAAAAAGTTGCGATAAGTAGGTCGAATATGCCATTTAGAGGTTGCACATGATCCACCTCGTAAAACGATTTGATTACACATGAATTTTGCATTATATTCACCGAGCGCACCTTCAAGCGGTTTACTCTGAGGATAGGATGTGTATGGGCTGCAGGTCCATTCCCAAACATCTCCAAAGGCTTTCTTGATCGGTGATTTTGAATAAGATTCACCCACCATTGGATGAAACGATTCTTCTTCAACAAAATTCCCTTCTATTGGGAGGGAACTCATAGCATGTTCCCACTCTGCTTCTGTTGGCAACCTTTTTCCGCTCCACCTAGCAAAAGCATCTGCCTCATAAAAACTTACATGGCAGACAGGTTCATCAAGATTTAATTTCTTTTCACCTGTTAATGTGAACGTGTACCAGCCATCCTCACTCTTACGCCAATAAAGAGGATGTTTCCATTTTTCCTTTTTAACGGTTGCCCAGCCATCTGACAACCAATGCTCAGGCTGCTCATATCCCCCCGCCTCAATAAATGAAAGATATTCTCCATTCGTGACGGGATGGGAAGATATCTCGTAAGCATTCAGCCAAACTTTGTGACGTGGTCGTTCATTATCAAAGGAGAACCCAGCTCCTGTAAAACCAATTTCAACGAGTCCTCCTTCAATCTTAATTTCAGTGACTTGCGATTTTTGCTCAGAATTTGTGTGATCAGGTGAAGAAGAAGATTCTGTGTACGAAGGTAGTAAAGGGTTGCAGCTGAAGTTATATTTTACATCTGTTAATAGAAGTTCCTGGTGCTGCTGTTCGTGTTGAAGACCGATCTCAATCAGATCCTCAACCTCTTTTGGTAACTGATCTCCATAGTTTTTAAGAAGACTCAAGATTTCTCTGTTTATATGGTCACGATAGGCATACACCTCATCCATCGACGGCCTGGAAAGCACGCCTCTTGAATGTCTGGGATGATACGAACCAATCGTTTCATAGTATGAATTGAAAAGATAATCAAATTTTGGATTAAAAGGAACATAGGAGGGATTCTTTTCTTTTAAGATGAATCGTTCAAAAAACCATGTAGTGTGTGCTAGATGCCATTTTGGCGGACTCACATCTGGCATCGCCTGAATGATCGTATCCTCATTTTGAAGTCTTGATGCTAGTTTTTCAGATAATGATCTGATTCTCTCGAATTGCCCAATTAATCTTTCTACCGCTACCTGATCGATTGCCATAAATATCCTCCCTTAATTAGCTGTTGCTTTCTACCACATTGCCTTCTGTTGGAATAGGATGTTCTTTTAATAATTTTGCAAAGTGAATCAGATTGTAAGTCATTATTTTATTGTGCTGCATCGTAAACTCATTCTTGTTACCTTCCGCTTCAATATAGGAAGGTCCTGGACCTGCTTCACCAACCCAATATGTATCCACATTCGGCGGTATGGTGAATCCAATGTGAGACAAGCCGTACAGAATGGAAGCACTCGCGTGTTTCGCTCCATCCTCATTACCTGTCACAACAACACCTGCCACCTTGTTATAAAATATATATTGGCCTTTTTCGTTCGTCATACCACTGGCCCCGTATAGCCTCTCTATTGCTTGAGTAGCAAGGCTGCTCTTTTCACCAAGCCAGAGCGGCGTTCCGATGATGAGGATATCAGCCTTTTTCACTTTTTCAAAAATCTCTGGCCACTCGTCACCCTCTCCTTCATCTGCAGAAACACCATAAGCGATCCTGTAATCAGCAAGCCTTACCATTTCTGTATCTATGTTGTTCTTATTAAAAATATGCACCGCTTCGTTCATCAAGCTTTCGGTATTAGAGACTTCATCACCACTTTTAAGAGACGCATTAAGTAGAAGTGCTTTAATCATGAGATTGCCCCTCCTTGTTTAAAACCATATTAAAGTATAAATAGCCGAAAATTAGAAAATTAAAACAATTTACACGAATTCTTAACATGACGGGAACAAAATGATTGAAATTACTAGGGACATCGGTTTAGTGAGCAGTGGGAAGTTAGCTTTTCCTTCCGAGGAGGACATTCGCACGTTCAGTGTTCTTGTGGAAAGCACATCTTTAGCATGTATTGTTGCTGAGGAGGCTTATTAAGTCTTGTTCGCTAGTAATTAAGCCAGAAACGCTATAAATTAAGTCTAAAATAAAATAATTAGGTCTGATTCATCTACAATTAAGTCAAAATCGAAAAATATACGCTTTTCGACAAATGATGACAAACTTTCTCTACCTTTACCCCATAAAAAAAGAGAGCCTTCCTAAATAAGGTGGCTCCCTCAAACAGTATTAATCTTTTAAAAACTTGCGGTCGAAAATGAAAGGTCCGAACGGCAGTACAGAAGAAACTAATGCCAAGAATGCACGCATAATCGGCCACTTCTTCACGTTATACACATACAGAATGACTAGAATATAAAGAACGAACAATAGACCGTGTAGAGCACCAACAATTGATACGGCCATCGGCTGATCTAAGAAATACTTCAACGGCATGGCGATGAAAAGAAGGATTAAGAACGAAGCCCCTTCAAGATATCCTACTGTTTTTAACGTTTTTATTGGATTCATAACTGAATATACCTCCATTATTGCATAATGACGATTCTATCTTTAGTTTTATCATAAGTAGGTAGAAGTTAGACTTCCAAACCATAACTATTGTGTGAACAAATGCAAAAAATAATTGGGGTCAGACCCCCAACTATTTTGCTTTTCCTCAGCTTTCCTTTTTCCACCGGGGTGTTTGCTCTATTTCTACTACCCCAAAAAGCTGGTTTACTTTTTCAGTCTATTTTTCATATCTGCAATTATCTCTTCGTATGGTGTATTTTCTACTCCATCATATCTGGATACGACTTTTCCTTCTTTATCCACTAAGAAGAAGGCTGATGCATGGATGAACTGGTCTGAGTTAGGATCAGCCACTACTGGTGTTTTGAATGAATCTCTTGCTAACTGTTCGATCTGTTTCTCTTCATAGCCACCAAGAAAGTGCCAGTTCGAAAAGTCTGCGTCATAGTTTTCACCAAACTTCTTCAATGCATCAGCATTATCCCTTTTTGGATCGATAGAGAAAGAAACAAATTCTACATCAACCTTCTCTTCCTTTGCCATCCCTTGCAGTTTAGCCATATGTGCAGTCATAGGCGGGCAAACTGTTGTACAATTTGTGAAGATAAAATTCGCCATCCACACTTTACCTTTTAAATCTTCCAATCCAAATTCTGCCTCATTTTGGTCTTTAAAAGAAAACGACTGAACGTCCCAGTCTAATGACTGAGACGTTTCCTTGCTTTCGCTATTATGTTGTTCGTGGTTCTTATGATTCTCGTGTTCGTCCTTTGATCCGCCTGAACCGCATGCAGACAATATAGCCATCGTCAGCACCAGTCCAAAAATCAGCATCATTCTTTTCATTTCTTTCTTCACCTCTACTAATTTTATGACAACCAAGCCTTAAGTGGTTTTACTCGTGGTATTACAAAGCGATCTAATAAGAATATAAAAACGAAAGATATACCTGCGAGTGGCATAACAATACCTGTTATGACCATGAGGATGATGATCCAAGGTTTTAGCTTCTTGTCCGATTTTTTTGGTACTCCTAATCTTCCAGAAGGTTTACGTTTCTTCCACATGATGAGAGAAAAGATGACGATCGCTACTAAACCGAGAGCAGCTATTACTCCTAAAATTTGATTAGCCAGACCAAAATAATGACCTTCATGCAGCGCAATTCCGATCGAAATCGCTTTAGCCATCCAGCCGTAATCACTAAACCTCACATCTTCTACTATTTCTCCGTTATACTGGTTAAAATAGACGGTAGCTTCATTTTCCGGTTTATCTCTTGAAGAAGCAACAGTAAATACGCCATCTTCTCCTGCAGGCATTGAAATCGTGTAAGGCTTTTGGATCTTGTTCTCTTGAGCTAAGTACATCACTTGATCAACAGAAAGTGATCCGTCATCTTTCGTTGATGTTGGAGCAGGGTTGTTCTCCGTTGCCCATGGAATATCTTCTGCGATCTCATCTGTCGTCTTTTCTGCGGTTGGCGCCATAAATGCATAAGTTGGATAACCTGCATTTGCATTTGTCGCCAGCTTGTTGATCTGTTCTCCCATCACACCTGACCATGGCAGCCCAGTAACGATAAGGATTAGTATCATCAACGACAGCCAGAACGCTGTCACTGCGTGAAGGTCTCTCCAGAACATGCGGCCATTCTTATTAAGGCGCGGAAAGATCGTTCCCATGAAAGTCTTTTTGTTTCTTGGCCACCAAATGTATAGACCTGTCACCAATATGATGATCGTCCAACATGCAGCCAGTTCTACGAATCGATTAATGAACGTTCCTCCAACAATCCATTCACTGTGAAGCTTAGCGACAACATTTTTGAAATGATCCTCATCAAGTATCGTTCCTGTTATAGACGCTGTGTATGGGTTTACATAAACCTGTGTAACAACATCATTTTCTATCACTTTTACTAAAGTAGCTCGATTATCTTCTTTCGGAAGTCTGACCGAACCAATCTCTGCGCCAGGATACTCCGCTTGAACAGTGTCAATCTGCTGCGAGAGAGGAAGAGGTTGGTCACCTTTTTGCACAATGATCTTGTCTTTGTAGATCATCGTTTCAATTTCAGCTTGGAATAAATATAATGCTCCACTGATAGCAAGTAAGATCAAAAAAGGTGCAAATATAATTCCGCCATAAAAATGCCATCTCCAAAACGTCTGGTAAAGACTGTTAGATTTTTTTGAAGCATTCTCGTTGTTTTCTGATAACTTATAAGCTGTTGCTTGCATATCTATATTCTCCTTATTCATACTCAATATGGAAAAGTATAAACAACAAGCTGGAAATGGTAATCACTCTAAAGGGTGATTACGAATATAAAATTGTGTCGATTGTATGACACTGGAAATTAAACGATTCCATTATCGTAAGCATAACTCGCTAATTGTACACGGTTTTCTAGATGCAGTTTCCCTAAAATGTTCTTCATATGAGTTTTAACCGTATTCTCAGAGATATTGAGAACTTTTGAGATTTCCTTATTGGAATGCCCCTTGGCAACCAATTGAAGCACATCTTGTTCCCGTGCTGACAGAGCTTGTCCAGCTTGTCCATCCTTCTTAAACTCTTTCCAAATTCGAAAAGCCATCTCTTTCGACATCGGTATTTCATCCATAGCATAAGCTTTTAATCCATTTAACATATCTTCTGTGTTCAAATTTTTAAGAAGATATCCTTGTGCCCCACGCTTTAAAGCTTCAAACCAGTCCGTAATGTCATAAGAAACCGTCATAATCACGATTTTTATGTTTGGAAACTGCTTTTTTATTTCTTTTGTTGCTTCAAACCCATTCATATTTGGCATAGAAATATCCATGAGTACAAGATCCGGCATAAGAGCTTTTGTCTTCTCTATCGCTTGTAAACCGTTGGATGCTTCACCAACAATTTCAAACTCAGTCTGACACTCTAAAATCTCTTTTACACCCTCTCGAGCAAGATGATGATCATCTACAATCAATAAACGAATAGGCTGTGTCATGCATTTCCCTCCTTCTCAATCGTGATTGCTGTTTTTCCTGCCGTGCTGGTAATCTTTAGCTGCCAGTCCATTGAATACGCTCTGTCATGTAAAATTTTCAGACCAAAACCCTCTGTTGGCTCTTGAGAATCAAATCCTGTTCCTTTATCTACAATCGTACAAACCCAACCTTTTGGAGTTTTCATCGTATCCAACCATACTTCATTCGTGTTAGCGTGTTTAATTACGTTGATAATTGCTTCTCGTACACAAGCAAATAATTCGATTTTTTCCTTTGAAGTCAGATCTTCATCTTGTAATCTCCACTCTCGATGAATCTTGAAATCATGCTGAGTCTCCATTTCATTGAAGAATGCATTTAATGATGTAGTCCACGAAATATCATCTTGAGCTGGAACGTTTCGAAGATTTTGAATCGCACTTCGCGTATCATCGTGAATGTGCTGCAACGTTTTCTTGAGTTTATTATACGATTTATCATCCTTACTAAACTCACTTACTAGCTTATTCACTTGAACCGAGAGAAAAAATAAAGACTGTGCGATGCCGTCATGCAGCTCTTTCGCAATTTTTTCACGTTCTTCTAAAACCGCTTTTTCTGACCGTTCTCTCTGTAGCTCCTGCTGCATACGCTCTAATCTTCCAAACAAGATATTCAAAAAATAAAGCGTAACAAGAAATACGATGATGGCAGAGAGCCAGTTTCCCGTGTTCATCGATATATAAGGCAACAGAACCGTATGTCTAACGTATTCCCATAAACCAACGGAGATTGTTGGAATCAGCAGGATCAACCACTTAATTTGTCTGTATGTCATCTGCCAGACTTCCCTTCACTTCTTACTAATTCTATAAACATCATAAATCATACCACAAAAAAACCGACGTATTATACGCCGGTTGATCAACTTATTCCTGCATTTTTCTTCAATCTTTCAGCAATCTGCATAAAATCTTCATGAGAGATACCTGGCGCAAACTCTTCTGAGATAGACCGTAACTCCGGCATCGGAGCACCAGCTGGAGCGCCGATCACTGTCTCAAGTGGACCACCTAACGGATGCTGACCTGCCCAGATTAATGCGATATCTCGATAATCTGTATCACTGAACGTATATAACTTTCGGTGTACGCCTTCTGCCTCAAATTTTCGCGTCGTTTCAAACGCCGAGTTCTCTAGATCAGGTACGGGAAGCATCTTCTTAATATCAACGCCTGTTACCATCTCAATCGCTTTTGCATAAGCCAATACGTGTACACCACCGCGTACAAGAAGATATCCAATCATCTCTCTGGCAACAGGGTTACTCGTCATCTCATAAACTCTCATCTTATGTGTTCTAGCTCCACACTCTAAGAAAAAGTTGTGCAGAAGATCAAGAAGTAGATTTCCACTGCTGAACACATAATCGCCGTTCCAAGCTTTTCCCATCGAATCAAAAGGGAAGGATGTTTGTGCCGTACCAATAAAATGTTGAGTGTTCCTTTTGTCTGTTGCAGCTGCCATCGGTGCGTCGTTCACATCTCCAGGATGTGTCGTACCATAAATCATCATATTGATCGTGTGTGAAACAAGCTCAACGTGCCCAAATTCTTCTGCTGTAATACTCGAGACGAGGTCAAAAAATGGTTTCAATTTTCCTCTTTTTCTAAAGTTAAAAGATTGATACATATAGTTATTAAGAGTCGACATCTCACCAAAACGACCACCTAACAATTCTTGAACTGCCGCTGCCGCATTCGCATCAGGATTCGTCGGTGTCGGCAGTTCGATCGCCAGCCGGTTAAAGCGTTTAAACATAAAGCTTCCTCCTCACGATTGCATGTCGTTTAAGGGTATGTGAAGTTATGATTGTACTATACCGATTATTTCATGAGGAAGATTGAGGAGATAAAATAAAGAAGTAACACAAATTTCTGGTATCGTTCGCGATTCTCGTAAATCGCTCACAAACCTCAAGAATCGCTCACAAACCTCAGGAATCGCTCACAAACCTCGAGAATCGCTCACAAACCTCGAGAATCGCTCACAAATCTCAAGAATCGCTCACAATCCACTCGCATCCAAAAAAAGAAACCCTTTGCTCGACAAAGGGTCTCATCTCTAGCTCTTAAAATTTTGGTTTTCCGCCAACTCCCCAATGCTTATTGGGAATCTCTTGGATCAGTACACGAACTTGTTCTTTTTTCACATCCAATGATTCAGCCGCCGCCAATGTTAACCGTTCCATCAGTTTGCTCAGCTGTTCATCTGTTCGCCCTTCTATCACTTGTACATGAATGATCGGCATGACCGTTACACCTATTTCACATATCTCGATGATAGTGTTACAGATCCCAGACCATCGAACTGTGCGACGATCGTGTCATCCATATCAAAAGCGATTGCTTCAGATAATGCCCCGCTCAAAACGATATCTCCTTTTAATAAACCTTCACCACGCTCGGCAAGCTTTTGAACAGCCCATGCTACCGCTTCAGCAGGATGACTAAGAACAGCAGATCCCGCACCAGTGGTCATCATCTCTCCGTTCTTACTCATCACCATTCCGATATTCGCCAGATCAAGTTCTTCTGGGCGAGCGAGCTTGCTGCCTAAAATCAATTTAGCGGATGAGCAATTGTCTGCTACAACATCCGGAAGTGTAAAACGAAAGTCCTTGTAACGGCTGTCGATCACTTCAATCGCAGCTACCACATACTTTGCTGCACGTATGACATCTGATGCTGTCACATCACTTCCCATTAAATCTTCACCCATGATAAAAGCAATCTCAGGTTCAGCTTTTGGATGAATGAGACGGTGTTGCTGTAAGGGTTCCCACTCGAATGCGAGCATATCACTCAAAAGATATCCGTAAATGGCTTCATGCACGCCCATCATCTCTTGCTTCGCTTTACTCGTCAGTCCAAGCTTAATTCCTAGACGTTTTGTCTGTGTCTTCTCCATGCGCCTTTCAATAAGTGCTTTTTGCAGATCGTACGCTTCTTCAATTGATAGTTCAGGAAATTGGTCTGTAATCTTGACCACTTCCGTCACGTCACTTTCCGCTTTTAACAGATAATCAACCAATTCCACGTTCGTCCTATTTGTAACCGTCATCTCCTACACCTCCAGTTTGGACTTTGCTAAGCAAGCTGCCACTACTAAGATCAGATCCTCTTGACCACCTACCGCTTTTCGTTTCCCAAGTTCTATTAAAATATCTCTCGAATCAACACCAAAGCGTTTACCCGCACGTTCTGCATGTAAAAGAAAGCTAGAATAAACCCCTGCATACCCCATCGCTAAACTTCCTTTACGAATTTCCTGCGCACCTGGCAGCATCGGTCCGATCACATCTTCTGCTAGATCCATCATTTTATAGAGATCAATACCTGTATCCACTCCCATTCGTTCAAGAACTGCGATCAGAACCTCGGTCTGTGTATTACCAGCACCAGCTCCTAAACAGCGGACGCTCCCATCGATTCTAGTCGCTCCTTCTTCAATGGCTACGAGTGTATTTGCAACAGCTACTGATAGATTATTGTGTGCATGAAAACCGATCTCAATATTTAGTGATTCACGTAATGCTGAGATTCTATCTTTCACTTCAAATGGCAGAAGTGCTCCTGCAGAATCGGTTACATAAACACCTTGCGCGCCATAGGACTCCATCAACTTTGCTTGTTCAACAAGCTTTTCAACAGGAGCGGAATGTGCCATCATTAAGAACCCGAATACTTCCATTCCAAGTTCACGAGCCATATGAATATGTTGCGCTGACACATCCGCTTCTGTTACATGGGTTGCGACACGAACAAGATTTGCTCCCAACTCATGCGCTTTCTTCAATTCATGTACGGTTCCAATTCCTGGAATCAAAAGGACGGCAACTTGTGCATTTTTACACACTCCAGCCGCTGTCTCTATTAACTTCATCTCATCCACAAGTGACCTTCCGTACTGTAAGGTCGATCCGCCTAATCCATCACCGTGGCTGACCTCGATGTAATGCATACCTGCTTCATCGAGTGACTTTGCAGCATCGTACACTTGTTTTTCTGTGAACTGATGCGACATGACGTGACTCCCATCACGCAGACAGACTTCCGTAATTTTTAGAGGCAGCGAGCTATTACGCATCATTGGCTGTCACCGCCCTATCCATGTTGAACTTGCCTAGCAAACGCTTCGCGACCATTTCGCCAGCATGTTTTGCTGCTGAGGTCATGATGTCTAAATTTCCTGCATAGCTCGAAAAGTAATCGCCAGCTCCTTCAACTTCAACAAAAACCGTTACCCGATCACCATCGAAAAGAGGTTCATTCTTCACCCTGTATCCAGGTACATAGCTTTTAACGCTGTTTTCCATGACAAGGATTGCTGTTCGTATTCTAGCTTCGTCCATCTCTTTGACTTCACAATATATGGTCGACCTCATGAGAATAGGAGGATCTGCTGGATTTAAGATGATGATGGCTTTTCCTCGCTCGGCTCCACCGACTTCCTCAATTCCACGCCTCGTAGTTAGTGTGAATTCATCGATATTCGCACGTGTTCCTGGTCCTGCACTTGATGATGAGATCGTTGCAGCGATCTCACCATAAGAAACATCTGCCACAGAATTAATCGCATGGATAATCGGAATCGTTGCTTGTCCGCCGCATGTGATCATATTAATGTTCTGTGAGTCTATATGTTCACTAAAATTAACAGGAGGACATACGAAGGGGCCAATCGCCGCAGGAGTAAGATCTATCACAGTCTTTCCCATATCTTTTAAAAGTTGTGCATGACGAAGATGAGCTTTAGCTGAAGTTGCATCAAACACAATGTCCGCTAAATCTGGTCTTTCTATAAAGTCATCAATGCCATTTGTAAACACTCGGTATCCAGCAGAGTTCGCACGCCTTAACCCATCCGATTCCATATCAATTCCGAACATCGCTGTAAGTTCAAGATCATCGCTTCTTTGCAGTTTATACATCAAGTCTGTACCAATATTGCCAGAACCAATAATCGCCGCCTTTATTTTTTTCACTATGGCTGATCCTTTCTATGCTGGATTTTATTCACAAAACGAGATGCTTACAGAGCCTAACTTTCCAAATGTGGCAGTCACTTCATCGCCTGACTCTAAATCGATCGCACTTGATAGAGCTCCTGGCAGGATCAACTCACCTGCTTTTAATGACATGTCATAGTCTGCTAGTTTGTTAGCGAGCCAAGCAACAGCATGTGCCGGATGACCGAGTGCAGCAGCTCCAGCCCCTGTTGCTCTGATCTCACCGTTCTTTAACATCGTCATACTTAGCATCCTAAGGTCGATCTGATCAATTTCATAAAAAGGTTTACCCACAACTGCTCTAGCTGATGAACCGTTATCTGCAACCGTATCTACTAACTTTATCTTCCAATCTTCTATCCTGCTATCTATGATCTCTAATGTGGGCACGAGAGCCTCAGTCGCCATCAACACGTCTATATACGTAACGTTTGGACCTTGCAAATCATCTTTTAAGATAAAGCCAATCTCTGCTTCAACTTTTGGCTTTATGAAATCTTTTCTAGACAGAACGGTACCTGTAGAAACCTTCATGTGATCGAGCAGATGACCATAATCCGGTTCGTCGACTCCAAGCATATTCTGCATCGCTTTACTCGTTAATCCTACTTTTTTTCCGATGATCACTCGTCCTTCTTCAAGTTTCCTTTCCACCCATTGCAGTTGAATATGATAAGAGTCTTTGACCGAGAGTTCAGGAAAACGTGTAGAAAGAGGTTCAACCGGTATTAATTTTTCTTCTGCTTCTAACAGTTCTGTCGTTAATTTAGAAATGATCTGTTGTTGCATGTATGTTTCCTCCCTTCTTTCATCAAAGAGCAAAACGCGACTGTCATCCAATCACGTTTTCAATACAGAATCTATAGTTTCATCGTGATCGTCTTCGCTTCTGAATAAAATTCAAAGCTGTGCCTTCCACCCTCACGGCCAATTCCGCTCGCTTTTGAACCACCAAAAGGTGTCCGCAGATCTCTTATGTACCAACAGTTGATCCAGAGCAGACCCGAATCAACAGCAGCTGAAACCCGCTGTGCCCGACGAATATCATTTGTCCACACTACGCCAGCTAAACCATATTGGGAATCATTCGCGATAGAAACCGCCTCTTCTTCTGTTTTGAATGGGATAACAACAAGAACAGGTCCAAAGATCTCTTCTTGTGCAACACGCCATTTGTTGTTCACATCATATAAAACGGTAGGTTCATAGAAGTTTCCTTCTCCAAGACCTGTTATCCGCTTACCACCGCAAGCGATCTTTGCGCCTTCTTTTATGCCAATATCTACGTAGGCTTCGACAGTCTCCATATGATTTTTAGACACAAGTGCCCCCATGTCTGTGTCCTCATGAGTCGGATCACCGACTTTGATTTGTTTTACAGCTGCCACAAACTTATCCATGAACTGATCATAGATGCTTTCTTGTAATAGAAGGCGTGATCCAGCAAGACAGATCTCTCCTTGATTTCGATAGATGGCATCGATTGAACCTTTTACCGCTTCATCCAAATCTGCATCTTCAAAAACGATATTGGCTGATTTCCCACCTAATTCTAGGGAGACAGGGATTAAGTTTTCAGCAGCGTTCTTCATGATCGTTTTTCCTGTACGTGATTCTCCGACAAACGAGATGCGACGCACGTTAGGATCTGTTGTCATCGCACTCCCCATCGTACTTCCCGGCCCTGTAATAATGTTTAAGACACCAGGAGGGAGTCCTGCTTCATTAGCGATATCTCCAAACATGACAGCAGATAGTGGTGTATATGAGGCAGGTTTGACGACAACGGTATTTCCTGCAGCAAGAGCCGCAGATGCTTTCCAAGTCATCTGCATGAATGGTAGATTCCAAGGGATGATAAGACTTGTTACTCCTGCTGGACTGTATTTGGCATATGACATGATGTTATGCTTGTCATAATGTTCACTGACCATATATTTAGACATCTCAGCAAAAAAGCGGAAATTGGATGCCGCTCTTGGAATATCGAACCCTCTGCTCTCTTTAATCGGTTTTCCAACATCGAGGGTTTCAACCATTGCGAGTTCATCTACATTTTTCATGATAAGATCCGCCATTCGGCATAGAATATCAGACCGATCCTCAACAGGCATCTTGCTCCAAACGCCGCTATCATAAGCATTTTTGGCAGACTGTATCGCACGTTTCGCATCCTGCTCACTGCCGTTAGCAACGAGTGCTAATCTTTGATTCGTCGCTGGATTA
Source organism: Fictibacillus sp. 18YEL24 (assembly GCF_015903855.1). GTDB lineage: Bacteria > Bacillota > Bacilli > Bacillales > Fictibacillaceae > Fictibacillus > Fictibacillus phosphorivorans_C. The sequence goes on along the minus strand of NZ_JACZDT010000003.1, from coordinate 271,199 downwards.
ATAGATTCAAAGGTACCTCCAGAGAGAGCATCAACATATTCTCCATCGATAAAAAGTTTTGCATCCATTATCTTTACTTGTTGTGTCAGGGTTTCAGGTTTCATAAGCTAATTCCCCTTTTCGTCTTCAATCTCAAGGATCATTTCAATCTCAATCGCTGTTCCACCAGGTAGCTGGGCCATGCCTACGGCTGATCTAGCATGTTTACCTCTTTCTCCAAAAACAGCAACAAGTAGATCTGATGCTCCGTTGATGACTTTTGGCTGATCAGTAAAATCCTCTGTACAGTTTACAAAGCCTAACAGCTTCACAACCTTCTTCACTTTGTTTAAACTCCCAAGCTCGTGTTGAACGACTGCTAAGAGATTTAACATGGACTGGCGAGAAGCTGCATAGCCTTCTTCTACCGATAAATCTTTTCCTAGCTTACCGTGATACTGATCAACACCTTGTCCGGCTGTAAATAGAAGATTACCCACTCTTACACAGCCCACATAGTTTCCGACAGCTGGCCGCACCTCTGGTAGTACATGGCCTAGACTTTGAAGCTTATCCTCCGGTGTTTGCATGACTTGCAACGGCTGCACCCCGCTTTCGTTTTTCAAGACCTAAAAATTCAGCAGCGTTTCCGCCAAGCATTGCTTTTCGCTGTGCATCCGTTAGCTCAAGCGTTTCATCGATTACTTTTCCAGGATTCACTTCACGCAGCAGAAACGGATAATCTGAACCCATAAAGATCTTGTCTGAACCAAATCGCTCCATCATATAACGGATATTCATCGGATCGTAATTTAACGAATCAAAATAAAACTGCTTGGCATAATGACTTGGTGGATGTGTGGTCAGACGCAAATGTGGCCACACCTGCCACCCTTGATCAAGACGGGGAATTAAGTAAGGAAACGAACCACCGCCATGCGCAAAACAAATCTTTAGTTTAGGAAATTTCTCCATCATACCGCTCCAGATTAAGGATGCTGCGGCTAATGCGGTTTCACTCGGCATCCCGATCGTGTACATGAAATTATGGTTTGGCATACGCTCTTTTCCGAGCGTTTCCCACGGATGAATAAAGAGCGGTACTTCCCACTTCTCCGCCATCTCAAAAAACGGAATAAAGTCAGGATGATCGAGATTCTGTCCATTTATATTTGTTCCGATCTCGATTCCATGAAGTCCAAGCTCGTTCATACAGCGATCCATCTCCCGGATCGCTGTTTCTGAATCCTGCATTGGAACCGTTCCTAGACCAGCGAAGCGGTCGGGGTATTCATTGACAGTTTCAGCGATAAAGTCGTTCTGGATTTTCGCCATTGCTTCGGCTTGTTCTGGCGGCGCCCAGTACGAGAATGTTACAGGGATCGGGGATAGCACTTGAATGTCTACCCCTTCACGATCCATGTCATCGATCCGTTTTTTTGGATCCCATACTTGGTCCGTTACATCTCTAAAGTTCTTGCCACCTACCATAATGGCTGCGCCGCAAGCACACGTCCTGTTTAACACCGGCCACCTTTCTCCACTATATTTTTCGGCAAAGTCAGGAAACGACTCTGGAATGATATGTGTGTGAAAGTCAATCCTTAGCACTTCCATTCCTCCACGTTCTCTGGCATCTGGTAACCGCAATCTTTACACAAGCGAACACGTTCATTGGAATTAAAACTGTGAATTGCTTCTTTTACTTGTTTCTCAATGTCACTCAATTGAACCGTTACGCGATGCATCTCAGAATCACAGCGGTCACAGAACCAAACGAAGTCTTCAAGCTCACCTTGTGCACGTTTACGCTCAATCACAAGACCATAAGAATCAGCCACACGATGCGGCGAATGAGGAACCATCGTCGGCAGCATGAACACGTCTCCTTCTTTTACTTCAACTACTTCACGCTTACCGTGTTTATTAATGATCTCCACATAACAGCTGCCTTTGATCTGATAAAAGAACTCATCAGAAGGGTCCACGTGAAAATCACGTCTTTTGTTCGGACCACCTAAGATCATGGCGATAAATTCGGAATCCTGCCAGATCACTTTGTTGTTAACTGGGGGCTTGAGCAAGTCTTTGTTTTCATCGATCCATTTTAATAGGTTAAACGATTTTAAAGTTGATGTACTCATCCTTATTGCCTCCTTTTATTTAGCCAGCTTAGGCTGGTCCTTCACGAATTCATTTGTTACGGAAAGTGCTTCATCAACCATTGCAAACTGTGCTTTTCTTTTATATCCGTTATAGAAGATGGCTCTCTTACGGATCGGATCTCCCGTATAATAGCGCTCATATTGCACAAGCCGCTGCCCGAAAGCTTCACCGCACAGATCCCATGCAAGCTTGAACAGCTTAACGCGTTCAAGAGAGTCCACACCGTCACGGCCTAAATAGTACTTATCAATCTCACTTCGGATTTCTGGAGCGTTAAAGTCATTCCCAGTCGGTGACATAAGCAACCCTCCAGCACCGATGATTTGAATGACCTCGATCGCTCTTGGATACATTTTAGGAAGCATTCCGCGTATGGTCTCAAGCGCTGCCGCATTCGGCATCACTTCACCAGATGCTGTTGTCTCATATTCATACTCAGCTACTCTCAATAAGGAACGGATCACCTCTACGTTCTGAACCAATTCCCCAAGATCATTCTGTACGTTTAAATATCCATCAACACCGATAGAATCTGCTAGTTTACAAGCAACCTCTGTTGCAAAAGCTAATTTTATATATCCTCTTACACCTGACTGATGAGCTGGCTGCTGAGCAATTCCTGTCTTAGGATAAAGAAGGTTCGCTGCTTCCACATTGTTATAAAGAAACACGCGATCCCAAGGCACAAGTACGTCATTAAAGACGAGCAATGCATCCATCTCCTCAAATCTTGAAGCGAGTGGATGATCAAACTGTGATCGCTTGCCGTCCTGCATCGGTTCACGGCATATGAGCTTAAGTCCTGGCGTATCCACAGGCACTGCAAATGCAAGCGCATAACGCTCGTCTCCAGGTGCGAAGCCAGGGAACGAGTAGATGATGACTTCATCTGTAATGGGCGCTAATGTAGCGAGCATTTTTGCTCCCCTAACGATCAAACCATCAGGCGTTTCTTCAACAGCACCTAGATGTGTAAACATATCTTTTTGTCCATGAGAATTTTTGCTGCGGTCATTTTGAGGATTGATGATTGCGTGTGTTAAAAACAGATCATTGTCTCTTATGTAGTTAAAGTAGTTTTTGATATTGACAGACCATTCAGTATTGTACTGATCGAGAAACCAGCCATTGTGTGCCATGCCCGTTACTACGACGTTCAGAAAATCAGGAGTTCGGCCCATTAGTCCAAAAGTAGATTTTGCGTAGATTTCAAACAACTGGCTTCTTGCCATTAATTCTTCATAGGTTGTCGGATGGAGAAATGCATTGTTTACCCGCTCACCCGTCTCTTTGCAAATATGTGTAATGGAATCTTGAATTTGCGGATCGTGCTGCATGTCGTACAGTTTAGCGATCTCTTGAATTGGCTGTTTAAAAACAGGTTCGTCCACAACATTTGTAACTCTCCTGCCTTCTAACCAAATTTCTGGTGAACGAGATTTCAATGCTTGAATATATTGAGCACCAGTTCTAATTCCCATACCATATGCCTCCTCTATGAATAGATGTATTAATTTGTTTTAACTATATAAGAAAGCGCTTACAAATCTCAATGCGGTAATTTCACATTATGAAATTATCTGAAAAATTTATCCGTTACTGAATTTCATAGCTATTTTGAGAATGAAAGAGGGTGATATTAGCTATTGGCTCGCTCTTTTGTGGAAGTATAAGTAGTTAGGGTTTTATCAAAGACGTGATTATAATGTTTCTTTCTTGCTTTTGTTACTCAAACAAATGAACAGACTGGTATAAAAACTTTAAGGTGATTAATACTACCCTTGTACTTACGATTCGAAAAAGGACGATGGTACATTTTCTAATAGCAAACTTAATGGAAAAAGGAGGGTATTTAAATGAAAATGAAGAAAGTTATAAGTTTTCTCATGATTTTGATGATGACACTTTCATTCTCGAATGTTACTTTAGCAGCAGAAAATACAGCTGCTAAAAAGGATATTGTTGATACAGCGGTAGAAGCTGGAGATTTTAAAATTCTTGCTGCTGCACTTGAAAAAGCGGGATTAGTTGAAACACTGAAAGGTGCTGGTCCGTATACGGTATTTGCACCAACAGATCAAGCGTTTGAAAAACTGCTAAAAGAATTAAACGTTACAGCAGAAGAGTTATTAAACAGAGAAGACTTAAAAAATATATTACTTTACCATGTCGTTCCTGGAAAAGTAATGTCAACTGATCTTCAGAACGGAATGAAAGTAAAAACACTTGCTGGTAAAGAAGTAATAATCTCACTTAATCCCGTAAAGGTGAATAATGCAACTGTTGTTAAACCAGATGTTGAGGCATCAAATGGTGTTATTCACGTAATCGATGCTGTGTTATTGCCATAAGAACTGATTCCGGTCCTTATGATTAGAGAGCATTGGACAAAAGGGTATTTTTACATAAGGAAAATACTCTTTTTATCAATAGGTATTACAAAAAACGCAACGAAGATTCGCTGCGTTTTTTTTTTTTGCTTTTCTCCTGTTTACTTGTCTTATTTTTTACTTCTTTGATTTTAAAGACAGATCATTCTATTTATGTAAGCGCTATCATAAAACGCTAATAAAACCGAGTTCTTTTGAGATCGACTCCGCTGTTTTTACGACATGATGAATCATAGAAGGCGTATCTTGCCCTAGCATATACGATACGGGTCCAACCATATTAAGAGCAGCTATGATTTGTCCGGTATACGATTTGATCGGAGCGGCAATTCCATACAACCCCATCTCGTTTTCGTTGTTGCTGATGGCATAACCATTTGTTCTTATAACATCAAGCTCATTTTTTAATTTTTCAACACATGTAATGGTATTAGGAGCGCGGCGAAGCAATCCCCTTGATATGGTCGGCTTAATCATGGAGGGGTTAAAAGCTAGCAATACTTTTCCTGTGCTTGTACAATATGCAGGTTTTGTATCGCCTATAAAAGTGGGGACAGCTACTGAATTTGAAGAAGCTACTCTTAGAACGAAACGCACTTCACCACGATCCAGCATTCCGATATGTACGGTTGTGTTAAACCTTCGGACAAGACCTTCGCACAGTGGCAGTGCTTCCGTGTTGATGTCTTGCTGATACATGACGTGATTGCTCCATTCTAGCAATTTCCATCCTAATCTATATTTTTTTTGACTGTCTTGAATCAGTATGCCTTCTGAGCAAAGTGTACGAACTAAGTGATGAACCGTGCTCGCATTCATGTTAAGTTTTTCAGCAATCTGCAAGTTTCCTAATGCTGGTTCATCTTTGGTGAAGCAATTTAATATCCTTGAAATTTTTTGAACAGATGAGATCACCAATTCTCCCCCTCAAACGGATACGATTTAGTTGAAGTCAGCTTAGCAACCACCCCTTTCAATATGCGTTCATCGTATTGAAAAAGGCAGACTTGTACAATCTCAAAATTTCACAATATGAAATTACAAAAATATATTTAGAATAGTCAGAAATATTTTAAAGGATAGTTTTCATTCATAAAGAAAAAGTAAAGACTGGAGGTTTATGATAGTTTTCGTGGTCTCGTGTCGATTTACCTACCTATTTTCATAATTTAATGAAAAATTTGTAAACTGCATATGGCATTTCGTCTATATTTCCATTACTATATGTAGTATAAATACTTTTATATAACAAACGTTAGCTGATTCATATTTTATTCTTTCCATGATTTTAATGTTGAAAGAGGTGCGAGCGGTGGACATAACAGAAAGCTTAATTACATATATGGATGATAACTTGCCTACTTACTTACATGATTGGCACCAGAGAATCGTGATATCGAATCATGATGTACATAAAGAAAAAGTAATAGAGAATGCCTTGCATATGGTTGAGCTAGTTAAACAATCCTTACGACGTAAACTATCTCCCGAAGAAATTATGCACCTCGCCCATGAAGTCGCTGTTCAGCGGTTAGAAGCTAAGATCAATATAGGTGAATTCGTATACAATGTGAACCTAGGACGAAGTGAGATCGTCCGTTTCGTGACGGGCTCTGGTATATCCATTGAACAGTTGCAGCCTGTGATTGAAACGATCAATTCTCTTTTTGATGAGTTTTTATATCATGCCGTTAAGAAGTATACGGAGCTGAAGGATATTGAGATTGAGGAAAAAACAGTATTCATCGACCAAAGTCACAAAGAACGGTTAACCATTTTAGGACAGATGTCATCTAGTTTTGTACATGAGTTCAGAAATCCTTTGACAGCAGTAATGGGTTTCGTAAAACTCATGCAGCAAGAGAATCCAAACATGAAATACATTGATATCATCAGTCATGAATTAACACAATTGAACTTTCGTATCTCTCAATTTCTTCATGCCTCAAGAAAAGGGGTTCAAGAACGGGAAGCGGAGGATTTTGCTTTAGAAGATTTATTCACAGATATACTAGATTTCATGTATCCAAGTTTAGTGGATGCAGACGTTACGGTCATTCCGCGCATTGATCCTACGATTACACTGCGGGCACACAAGGACGAGTTGAAACAAGTACTGCTTAATCTCATCATGAACTCGATCGATGCACTGCGTCAAATGAGACAGAATCGCCGAATCATGATTTTTAGCAAGATTGAAGATAATGATAACGTACATATTACTATTTCTAATAACGGCCCAGCTATCCCACCCGAAACAATCAGTACGATCTTCGAGCCATTCTTTACAACAAAAGAATTAGGCACGGGTATTGGCCTTTTCGTGTGCAAGAAAATTATTGAAAAGCATAACGGGTCCATCAGCTGTTCATCAGATGATAGCATCACGACCTTCACCATCGTACTTCCCCTTCAGAGTACTGCTGTAACGACTGAGGAAGAAAACTCACAAATAGAAATATAGAAAGGAACTTGGAAATCCAAGTTCCTTATTTAAGTACTCTTTACCCTGCAGTATTAAAAATATGTCTAAAACAGACAGTTTATAGCTTTGTACCTACAAAGAATGTCCTTTAGAAAGGCACTTGTATAAAAGATTGTTGATGTAGAATTTTGTGCAAGATGATTCTCGAAGCGTGAGGCACGAGCTTGCACTCCAATCATCAATCAAAGAAGTGTGTTAAGCAGTTGATATATGTTTTACGGTATGTGTTTTTATATTTATTACGCGTTCACCGGTAAATAAGCTGTGACCACCTGAGAAGTGCTCAGAAACACCTGAAATGCCTATCTTTTCGCATGTGATCATGCGTTTTTCACCTTTAAGAGCGTAATTTTCACCGATAACACAGGAAACAACAAAAAAAGCCTTTGCCATAGGCAAAGACTACTTGTGAACGATTTAATGCATCTCTTCTCGATATAACGGCATCGAACAGCAGCGGAACGAACCACCTGATTTTATAATTTCAGAGATATCGACTTCTAAAACTTCGTATCCTCTTTCACGAAGTGCAGCATTAACATTTTTATTTACAGGAAGGCTCAAAACTTTTTTATTTCCAATAGATAAAACGTTCGTACCCATCGTAAATTGTTCTTCTTTCTCCACTTCAATCACATTAAATTTTGAGGCTAAAAACTGATAGTCTTTATCCTCAAATGCATGTTTATAGATTAAAGCATCTTTTTCAGACAAAATGTTAAAAACACAATCTAGATGCAGATAAATAGGATCAAATGGGACGGCAATGACTTTCATATGAGGAAGCTGTGATTGAAGTTCTTGAATGGTTTCCTCAGATGTTCTGCCACTCACTCCGATATAGACGGTATCACCGTGAACGATTACATCTCCGCCTTCAATTCGGTCACCTTCGATCAAAGAAAGATTAATCTGATGTTCTAATAACCAGTTTCGTAATACCTTCTCTTCTCCATCGCGTATATTGCTTCCCATACGTGATACGAATACCGTCTCTCCGATTGTAAATCCAATGTCACGCGTGAAAACTTGTTCAGGGAACTTCTCCATCGCAGGAAGTTTATAAACGTCTACACCGTTTGCTTTCATCGTGTCCACGAAGTGCTGATGCTGTTTCATCGCTCGTTTCATGTTGATGTTGTCTTTTGCAAAATGGCGCTGTGTTTCATTGATTATTTCATCGATCTTCATATATCTTGGTTCACACACAATCACTTTCTTTAATGTGCCATACTCACTATCACAGTTCACGTGTTTGTATTCTCCTTTTATTACGGTAGCCATCTATAATCCTCCATACGCTCATAAGGTATTTATAAGGCTCTTCCCTAAATCAATAGTCCCGTAAACGTTTTTTGCATCTTTCACTAGTTTATTTATATTTTTTCCAAAAATAGCTGAAAGTTAACTTCTTTTAAAAATATTTAATAAAATGCAAAAAACAGCTGACTCTAAGGTACTTCTCAGAATACCTTCTTAAGTCAGCTGTTGTTATGATTGTTCCACTCGTTATGAAGAGTAAAGTTCATGTTTTTTTATATATTCATAACAAGCATCAGGCAGCAGATACCTTGGTTCGCCACCCTTAGAAAATTCATCACGTATATAGGTGCTGCTGATTTCCATAGACAGCCCTTTATCGATCAGATGAAATTTTGTGCCATCATCATGATTTCTTAGGATGGGTGAACGCGAGATCGTTTTGACCATATTAATTTCATCCCTTGCCATCACAATAAATTTATTATTCGAGATTAACTCATCATCATACTTCCACTTACCATCTGCAATATCAACCAACAAATCTGCTCCCATAATGAAGTACACCTCATCATCAGGATATTTTTGTTTAAAATGTTCCATCGTGTAATACGTGTATACTTCCCAAGCTTCTTGAAGCATCTCATGATCATCGGCAATAAATGTATGATTATTTGAGATTGCAAGCTGAAGCATCTCCCAACGATGAGTATCAGATGTTTTCATCGTTTTATCTTTTCGTTTACTTGAACATGGAAGGAAGATCACTTTGTCTAGTTTACAGCGGTGTGCAACGGTACTAGCGGTCCATAGATGTACATTCGTTATTGGGTCAAAAGATGAGCCGTAAATTCCAATCTTACCCATTATGAGATTCTCCCTCTTCAATTAATGACAGTACTTTAGTTTGCACGTCTTGAATATTCCTCATCTTGTTGTCCCAGCATGCTTGACTAAGATCGACTGGATACTCCTCGGGATGCATCGTGCGTTTGTATTCGTCCCATAACACTTCAAGGTTTTCTTTTGCAAAGATCTGTATCTCTTTTAGAGTAGGAGTTTCATAAACAACATTACCTTCTACAAAAATATCTTGATGAAGTTCTTTGGCTTTAAAGTTCGTTACAAATTTACTAATAAATGTATGCACAGGATGAAACATTTTAAGTCTGGGCTCTTCTTCGGGCGTTTCATTGTCCAGTGCAATGTAGTCACCTTCAGATTTGTTATTCTGTGTATTGATGATTCGATAAACTTTTTTCAAACCAGGAGTCGTTACCTTTTCAGGATTTCCGCTGATTTTGATCGTGTCTACCATATTCCCTTGATCGTCTTCAATAGAGACAAGTTTGTAGACCGCTCCTAGAGCTGGCTGATCATAAGCGGTGATCAGTTTTGTACCAATTCCCCATGAATCTATTTTTGCACCTTGCGCTTTTAGATTGATGATCGTATTCTCATCTAGATCATTTGAAGCAATAATCTTTGTGTCAGTGAATCCTGCCTCATCAAGCATCTTTCTCGCTTCTTTTGAAAGGTAAGCGAGATCTCCACTATCTAAACGAATTCCCTGAAAATTGATTTTGTTTCCTAGTTCTTGAGCGACCTTAATCGCTGTAGGCACTCCAGAGCGCAAAGTATCATACGTATCGACTAAGAACACACAGTCTTTGTGACGTCGGGCATATTTATGAAATGCCGTATATTCATCGCGATATGTTTGGACGAGTGCATGAGCATGTGTACCTGCGACTGGTATGCCGAATCGTTTTCCTGCTCTTACATTTGATGTCGCTTCAAAACCACCGATAAACGCGGCTCTCGTTCCCCAAATCGCCGCATCCATCTCTTGTGCTCTTCGTGTTCCAAACTCCATCACTCGTTCTTCCCCAACCACTTGTTTAATGCGGGATGCTTTTGTAGCGATAAGTGTCTGGTAGTTTACGATATTTAAAATAGCTGTTTCAATAAGCTGAGCTTCTGCTAATGGTGCTTCTATTCGTATGATCGGTTCGTTTGCAAAAACCAGTTCTCCCTCAACCATTGAGCGGACAGTACCCGTAAATTTTACTTGCTCCAGATACTCCAAATAATCTTCTCCGTACCCTAGTTCCTCCCGAAGGTAATCGATATCGCTTGTTGTAAACTTAAAATTCTTCAGATAATCTATGATTCTCTCTAATCCAGCAAATACAGCATACCCGTTCCCGAAAGGAAGTTTACGAAAGAAGACTTCAAATACAGCTCTCTTGTTATAAATATTGTCCTCCCAGTATGTTTCAGCCATATTAATCTGGTAAAGATCTGTGTGTAGCGTTAAACTATCATCAGCATATTTATTGTTCATTTTCATTACCTCCAAGAGAATGATTTAGATAACTTTTGCGTTCAAACAGCTCTTAAAATGTCCTAATGCCCACTCATGCCCTGCTTGGTTAAAGCTCGCTACTGCTTTTTCATGAACAACGATCTTAAGTCCCGCATTGTAAGCATCAACAGCTGTATGAAGGCAGCAGATGTCTGTGCACACTCCTACGATGTGAACCTCTGTAATACCACGTTCACGAAGCTTCATTAATAAATCTGTACCTGCGAAGGCACTGTATCGGGTCTTATCCATCCAATAAACATTTGATTTCGTTTTATGTGTCTCATATACTTTTTGAAGATTTCCATAAAGCTCTCGACCTGGTGTACCTTCAATGTTGTGTGGAGGAAAAAGCTCGTTTTCTGGATGATACTTATCATCGGTATGATGCTGATCTATAGCAAAAGCAACAAAATCACCGTTATTAATAAATTGTTCCGTAATAGAAGTAATCTCATTTTCAATATCCTGACCTGGTTTCCCACAAGTAAGTGCACCTTCATCTGCCACAAAATCAAATGTGTAGTCAATATTGATCAACGCTTTTTTCATAATAATTGCCTCCTAATTGTGTTTGGTTAACTATTAACAATTCGTTAATTATTATCATTAAAAAAATTCAATTAATAACGCGCTGTATAGATTGGCTTTATTACATCCATCTCAATGAATGTATAAAGTTTTGTTGCTCTCTTCGACGTTCTTGTTGTTGTTTTCCCTTGTACTTCTTGTATAAAAGGAAGAGATTTTATCTTTCTTGAAAATGATTGATCACTTAAAATCGCAGGATCATTCGTTACGGTTTTTAAAACAGCCTGAAGTTCAGAATACGTAAAGTTTTCAGGCAAGAAATTCTTAGCTACAGTTGTTTGCAACAGATCGTTTGTGATGACTTGAATCGCATCTGCAATGATTTGTTTATGATCGAACGCTAGATCCAGATTCAATACTTCTTTTATAGAAAACAGTTCAATATCAGCTGCATCATCTTGTGCTTTTCTTAGCGATAGATACGTATCAGGAACAATCGCATAATGGGCGTTCGAGATGATCCAACCTCTAGGATCGCGGCCAGGTTTGTCGTAAACACCAAATTGTTTAATATGGATTCCAGAGATATTCGTCTCTTCTTCTAACTCTCGTTTAGCTGCTTGAAAGCCGGTTTCATCGTCTTGCACAAAACCTCCTGGAATCGCCCACTTGTTTGCTTCAATGTTCATATTTCCTTCTGAATCAAGTGCCGCTCTTTTGATCAACATGATCTTAAGATCCATCGTAGGAGGTTTATATGCCTCATTTTTTTCTGCGATTATTGTAAAGACGCAAATATCGGAAGTGTAACCATCAGGTGTACGATATTTTTTGATGTCATATTGTTTCAATGCTTGCTTATTAGACAATGGTGCCCCTCCTTTTAATTAACAAGTTGTTTATTGTTAATTTATTTATATTCTATTTACCTCATTTTGTGAACGGTTAAACTTAATTTTTTTAAAAGGATGTATTTCATGGTTGTATAATCTTTCCAAGTTATTGCTTGTCATGAGGTATTCTGTGTCCATAAAAAAATAAAAACCACCCGAGAAGACGAATCCACCCGGATGGCTATTTCTATTGTGTATGCATAATGAATTTTTTATACTTGGAATCAGCCTTTATTTTCCGGCCGAACAAAGCTCAGTTTTTCTTTGTAAGCTTCTAAAAATGGAAGGTCGGGGTAATGTTTCTCCACAAGGTTAAAAACTTCTTGAATCAACAGTTCTAACTCTTTTATACTCTCATGAACATTTTTAATGAGAATCCGGGATAGTCGCTCATCTAAATGATCTGGCTTTATTTTGAATATCTCGCTGTATTTGTGCATCCACTTAAAGGACGGATGATGAATATACAATTTATTTAAACCGAATAGTGTTCCGAGAAGTTTCTTCTGTACACCCACCATCAGATCATACAACATGATCCACTCGTTTCTATCTAATAGAGCATAACGGTTGTTCCACCTACTCCATAAAGCTAGATTTTCTTCGATCATGTTTTGTGCTAATTGATCTGGATACACTTCCACTTCTTTTTTTAGTTCTGTAATCACTCGATCTCCATACAAACTTACTCCATAGAATACAGATGATGCCATGCACTGTTTGCCGTAATCCACTTCATGATCTATTACTACTTCTTTTATCCACGTATTCGCTGTAGTTGTTAAGAAACTGCTAATCTCAAGTTTTATATTTTGGGGCGTTAAATAGCTTTCTGCCCATTCTTCCTCTTCATATGGATGAAACTCGATGATTGTTCCATCTATCGCGTGAATAGGAAACATTCTATCTTCATCAGTTGGAGATTCCGACCAGAATATATTCAGTTCAATATCTGAGTGCTTGTCTTCCCAGCCTCTTGAAACAGATCCTGCCAATAATACAGCCTGCACTTTTTTATTTTTTTTATAAATAGCTGCCATTTTTCTAGCTATATCTTTTAAATTCACTTTTTCACCTCTCTCGCTTTCATCTAACTTAACTTGTTCTTTAAAGTCTACTAACATATGTAAATTATTGATAGTATTAGATTATCATATATTTAACATCGTTTATTAGGAGTAGCTATGCAAACTATAAAGAAGTACACAATCTCTCAAGAAACATTGGAAAAGTGGAGTGGAATTTTTGTGCCCGATCGTGATTTTTTCTATTTTAGGAGTAAACCAGACCATTTTCCTTCTCATAAAATAACAGAAATGAATCAAACTGTGTTTACACTCGACGTTCGAACCTCTTTTCTTACATGGTCTATTAACAATAAAGCTGAATATGTATGCGTGATGTTCAATGAAGAGTTTCAAGCTCTATCTACGTTAGAAAAGGAAATGATAATAACAGAACAAAAAGCACTAAACAGAGGTCTTGTTTTTACAGAGGACGAATTAAAAGGTCTAATGAAGAATGTAAATTTGCCAGACACCGATAACCAACTGGAAATCTTAAAACAAGGTGCTTCTTTTCAAGACATTGTAATTCTTCAAAAGTGCAACTGGAATCAAGTATCAAAGAACGTTCAACATACTATCTTGATGAACTACGCAGATGAGTGGATTGAGGAATATGCTTTAGAACCAGAAATACGTGAAAGCTATCGAACTCGATACCCAGAATTATTCCCGTACATGGACACTTTTTCAGAAGAGAACGGTCCTAACTGTCTTGCGGCTGTCGCTTCAGCTATTCGTTCTTCTACCGATGACATCATGTGCTGGATGCAGGTTGAACACTTTTTCCATCTATTAGAGGAAAACCACTATCGTCACATTGTTACTTCTTCTGTTCAAGCCAGAGATGTATGGATATGGTTTAATGAGCAAAATCAAGCTGTACATGCTGCTTATCTTTTAAGTGAAGAACATGCCTTTAACAAACATGGCCAAACGATGTTTAACCCGTGGCAAGTAATTAGAATTAACGAACTCAAAAAAGCGTGGGCTAACTTTGCATGTAAGATCTATCGAAGAGTCTAATTTAAGGACGGTGTGGTGAGATGCTACAAAAAGATAGAATTCGATTTCGAGAGATGCTTGTGGAAGATTGGAAAGCGATTCACCAATATGCCTCACAAGAGATCGTTTCTCAATACCAGCCTTGGGGACCGAATCATGAAAAAGATTCTATAGCCTATGTGAATGAAGTAATTAATGATGCAAACAGAAATCCTCGTGAACGGTATGCTTTTGCGATCGTTGAAAATCAATCAAACCTGTTGATCGGAGCAGGAGAATTACAGATTACCTCATTAACAAATCGTGTTGGTGAGATTGGTTATGTGCTTCATCCGGATTATTGGGGAAAAGGATTTGCGACGGAAGCCGGGGAGCTTTTGCTGAAGTTTGGTTTTGAAGATCTGCAGCTTCATCGCATTTTTGCAACTTGTGATCCTAGAAATAAAGGTTCAGAAAAGGTTTTGAAGAAACTAGACATGAAGTTAGAAGGCATAATACGTGAATCTATCCTACTTAAAGACAGATGGCGTGACTCTATGTTATTCAGTATGTTAGAGCACGAATGGACAGATAAAAAAGGACTCAAATAAGAGTCCTTTTTCACGTTTTATTTATGATGAAACGGACATTTTCCCGCTATCGGTTCAACGTCGTCTCCAATAAAATACTGTTTCCATTCACGGTGCTCTGGGTCTCCATAATGACTGATGTTGGGATGCTTCGGAAGATTATCCCACTTCTCTACACGCTCACGAACTTTTTCCCGAGACATCGCTCCGCCTGGAGATGTTCCTTCTAAGCCTTCAAAGATTCGTCGAGGCTGGAATCCGAGGACTAAGCTGTTACCAAGATCTCTTGTTTTTCTTTGTTTGTATGCAGGTGCGTTCCCGAATACAAAATAAGGCTCATTATCAAATGAAAAAGCGAATAAGTGGTGGTCCGGGTCTTTCGGTATATGTTCTGGCCAAGGTTGATTATCTGTTTCGTGCAATGACTGAAGCATCTTCCAAAAATAGTCGCGGTAATACGGAATGTCTTTCTCTTCTTTCTCCGGCTCAACAAACACAAACAGTCCGTGACGAATCAATTTAGGTGCATCAAAAAGTTTGTTAAATTCTCGAATTGCCTCAGGCAGGTTCGACCAGTCATCATGCGTCACATATGCATATCGTAATTCTCCCTTATTCTCAGCTGCCATTCCAAAATAACAAGGAAAAGTTTTGTTCGTCACTGTCTCATGGAAAGTCTTATACTCCTCGATCACCCACGCTGGCACTATTTCTGGATTTGTCATATCTTCTTTTTTCAGCAAACACAATTGTTTCGTCTCCACTTAACCACTCCTCTGATCTGTTAATGAGGAATTTCCCTTAAGCTAGTTTGTTAAAACATGATTATTACTTCTTCTTTTTTCCAGTTCTTTTAATCGCTGTTGATGACGAGCTAGCCAAACCATTTCTTGTTGAAATCTTTTTGGAGGCTCTCCTTCATGAGGATTGATATCGATCCACCACGTACTTTCCATGTACCAAACTAATCGTAGAGATATCACTAATCTTTCAACTGATAATTCATTTGTATTATTGTACCCTTTAAGAAATGCCTGGACAGCTTTACGATTTAGAATATTATTTTGCAGACACGTTGAGATGATCAGTCTCCCGATATCCAATTCTAAATAGTCATAGTTCATTCGATCAAAATCGAGAATCGCCGAAAAATGATCTTCGGAAAAGAGCAAGTTATCCACCCAAAGGTCGCGATGACACCAGCCAGGAGTGAGATTATTAAACTGTTCTATATCCAACGTTAAGGACGCGTTCTTTTGTAGATCCATTATAGAACGGATATTATCTAATCCTTGTTCATCACACTTATGTATTTCACCTTGCCAATACTCCACACGTTCTTCTATAGAAGGAATTTTGAATATCGTTTCTGATTTTGCTGATAATGTTCCATCATTTAATAAAGTGTGAAGCTTTCCAACTTCCTCACCAAGAGATCGCATCTGGTTACTCGAAAGATTACCTGGTGAGACTAAGCTTCCTTCCATGAAGCGCATTACAGTAAAACGTTCACCTTCTGTTGACTTCTGTAAAAGATCACCTTTATATGACAAAATTTCAGGACAAGCTATTCCTTGTGTGAACAATCTATTCTGTGCATGAAGAGCAGTTTGTATCGTTTGAAGATCGTACCTTTTCATTCGCTCTTTATTGTATTGTTTTATTAGAAAAACACCTTGATTCGTTTCTATCTTCCATTTTTGATTGAGCCACCCTCGATAGATCGGTGTACATTTATCCACTTCAAAACCAAACCGAGTCTCTACCTCTTCTTTTAAATGAGTCCAAAGACTTTCATTCGATATCTCTGTCTCCAATCAATTCACTTCTTTCTAACTGTTACTTGAGTTCTTGCCATTTTGTCCAAAGCGTTTCATCTCTTTTTATGTAATTTCCGGCATCTCGGTCCATGTATCCGTTCACTATAAATTCTCTGCGAATGGTACAAAAATCTTCATGATACGTCTTTATAAATTCATTGATCTCTCGTTCCGTATAGGACTGATTGTCGTTCAATTGCTGAACTAAATATTCTAACACGACTAATTTTTTCTTCTTTTGAGAAGGGATGTTCTTTAAGCGCCCGTCTTTGGTTAAAAATGCGTTCAATACACTTTTTTGATAACTATCTACACTGGTTGTCATTATGATTGTTCCTTTCTTTACAGAAATTGATCGTCCATTTTTCGATGTCTTTAAAGCCTAACCTCTTATAGATACGACCAGCTTCTGGATTGTCATAAAATAATGTTAGTGTTTTATTTTCTTGAAAAAGGTTATACATCAAGTGTTCTATACAGATGCTTGCCAATCCTTTTCCCTTTTTTGCGGGTAGGGTACAGACACCTGATACCATAGCGGCTACAGATGTCTCACAAACGGTAGATGCTGATGAAACGAACTTTTCATGTTCTTCAATGACGAATATCCTAGACCATCCATTATTCATCTGATCAATAAAAGATTCCGGATTATACTCCCTCTTAAATTCAGGAACTTCTTGATAAAAAGAGATGAGCTGAGGAATTTCTTCTTTGCTTATACATCTGACTGAATCTGAAGAGTTTAGATCTTGCTTGGGATCACATTTTGCATAATAATAACTTTCGCGTTTATCGTAACCGTCTGTAATGAACGGTTCTATCTCTTGCGTTAAGCGTTCAATTCCATTCACTTCTTTTTCATTTGTATCTGTATTGATGATGTCTGCAAACTTCTGTAGATTACATTCCGTTTCCCAATACGGTGTATATTTGTTCTTGAATTTACACAACACAGCGATTAAATCACCTTTGGAATCGAACTGACCCCAAAGCATCTGAATATCCGCTTCGTACCCATATGATTCTATTCCCCACAACGTAAACAGGTTCTCTGCCGGCTTTTTGCCCAGAAGTTTCATTACGTTCTCATGATCACTTTGATTTAATTTTCTCATATGTTTGTATCCTCAACTTATAGAGATTGTGATTGCCTATTTCGTTCGAAACCTAAATAACGTGTGCCTTGAAAGGTGAGTGTTCCTCTATCACCTTCAACTAACGTGCCGTATTCTTGTGCCTTAACGTGAAACTCCATTCGGTCCCCGCTCTCTACTTCAAATGTGACATAATACCATGTGGAAGCAGACGTATCATTAGAACCACCGGTTACTTCACTCCTTTTCGTAACCACTTCTGCCGCGACGGATAGTACAGGCTGCTTGTTATTGCTGTTCCACTGACTGATTCCTTTCACGATGACAATTACAAAAATACTAATAACGATTACAAAGACAGCACCGATAAAAATGGGAACGATATCAAACATCAGATCTCCGCTGCCGCCGAATCCTGGTTCTTCAAAACCCTCCATAACTTCATCCCTCCTACCCTCTACTTACCATAATATTACATACGAAAGCGAAAAAATAGAAGTTTCAGATTTAACGCCGTTCTTTTACGGTACGTGTTTTTTATTTCTGTTACTCGTTCACCGGTAAATGCTCTCTTTCAACCATTAATAACGGCGCGACCACCGGTAACATGGTAATAACCACCTGAACCAAGTCTCTTTTCACCGATAAATCGCCTCTCACCACCCCAAACACAGAAAAAGGACTTCCTTTTCACCAAGGAAGTCCTCATTCTTTGATTATTGAATACTCATCTCTTTGTTTTTGCGAATTTCATAAAGAGCGTTTCTTACTTTTCCAAACTCAGAGGCATGTGGTCGGTCATCTCCATCTCCATAACCGTAATCTACCATTCTATTTCGGTTCAAACATAGCTTTGTAATCTCTGGCTTAAAGAAATCAAACAGCTTGAAACGCTCTTCTAGATGTGAAAATCTCGCTTGGTACGCTTCAATACTGTCTACCAAATGTGACCAGAACGCTTTTTCTTCTATTAAATCGTTACGTACCATAACATTTGACAGATAACGCAGATGACAGATAAAGAGTCCCGTGAAAATAAATTGCGTTAATCCTTCAGGTGGTTCACTTCGTAATACAGCACGCAGCTCTTCTGTAACACCCTCTAACTCTTTGAAAGGCTGATCCGAGATGTTCACGTCATCTACGTAATCTTTTACTGCTAGTCTTTCAGGCTGATAGTCTTTCAAAATTAAAATCGTGTTCTGACCATGCGGCGAAAAGACTGTTCCATATTGATAAAGGAAATGAAGCAACGGCGGCATCACAACACCGAAGAACTTCTTCATCCAATCGTCAGCACTTAACCCAGACTTTTCAATCAGACTTTGTACATAAGGCTTTCCGTTTTCATCAACATGATGAAGTGCAGCAAGTGTGATCGGTTGTTCACCGTCTTTTAAATACGTGTAGATGCTTTCGCGCCAGATTGTTCCTAGCATCTCTAGGTATTGATATGGTGCTCCCTTCAGCTCGCTATAGTGAGGGTGATCAACATTAATACTCGCTATCTCTCCTGGAAGGATCACTTCACATTCGTCACGTAAAAAATGGTCTCCTTCAAATATTCCTTTTATGTGCTCTGTAACAAGTGGTGCGATGAGTGTTCGTTCTGACGGAAGTCCTCGATACACGAGTGTATTTAAAATACTCATCGGAAGCTTGACATGAGACTTCAAAGGGTTTGTTACATTTACAAACGTTCGAACAGATTGTTGAGGCAAATAATGATCGGTTCCTTCTTCTAAAGGAACAATCATACCTGTCGCTAGATCCCGAGGGAAATTTTGAATCAATACGTTATTCCACTGCCATTCATGTACCGGCATAAAATAATAATCTAGCGGTAATTTGCCTTTCTCTCTTAAAATCTCATTAAAGCGCTGAACAAGAACACCATCTAGTTCTCTCATTAAAAGTTTTTCATAATGAAGTTCCTGTACAGATTGAAACTGAGCACGATCGCGATGAACGGCAATCCAGAACAGCTTTGTTTCATTCTGATTCTCAGGAGCGTATTTGTTATAGTCATCGAAACCAAAACCGATACGACCTTTGTTATACGTGATCCATGGATGGCCTGACATCTCTCCCTCTAACTCAGCATAATCAAGATCAACCAATTCATCAGATGTTTTTTTATGATTGTTTAGTAGGTTTGCATCAGCAATAAGCGTATGATTCAGTTCTTTAATAAGGTGACCTGCTGTTTCGGATGACATGCCGATCATGGGCTGAATATCCATTAAGAAACGAATCGCATCTGTTGCAGATTTCCATTCACCATTTTCTAACACCTGGATCGATTCTGGATCTACATCGAAGCTTTCAAATAAACGCTTTTGGGCAGCAAAATGGTATTTGCGTTCTTCATTCACTGTAAAAACATATCCCTCATCTTCTTGCTCTGGAAAAATCATCTCTTCATACATATATTCTGCAAGCATCTTAGCTAATAAATTTTTGTTCACTTTTTCCCATGTATCTTTTTTTAACATGGACTCTGTTTCATTTATATAAAGCATCTTCTTCCTCCTTATGTATGTGCAATTTTCCTTTGTTTCTTTCTATCGAGTACGTTCCCCATAAGAAAATGAATAAGTGTAGAACGACGAACAAACTAGCATAAGTAAATACGTCTGAAATTGAATGGGTGTTAACGATGGAGGATGCCGCGACTGGGGCTAGCAGCAACCCTACATTTTGAATCGCAGAGATCTTGCTATAGTCTCCATGCATATTCCCACTCCACTTAAAGATAAATACATCTATTTTCGCAAGACACCAGGCCGCCCCTATACCGAACATACATCGGAAAAAGATGAGTCCAATGATACTCGTTTCGATTCCTTGAAGAAACAAACCAACAATGATCATGCTCGCCGCACCAACATAGCCGTACCATCCTAACCGTTCACTGTATTTTTTTGTGAGCGGCAATGTGACGATTGCCATCAGACTCGGAATCAAATACAACGAACTGCTCATCATCGTATTCGTGCTGTACACATTTTCCGTGTATGTTGTAAAAAACGGCCGGATCATATTTACTGCAAGATGAAGGGTTAAAACGATGATTCCAAAAAACAAGAATGGAGTTACTAAGCTACGATGATCTGTTTGTTCTAGTTCTACTATTCTGTTTTTGCTTACTTTTCTTAAGAAACGTAGGCTGAAGACTGCCATTAAACATTCAACGATTCCAACGATCCAAAAGATTAATAATGGATGATCCATTTCTATAACCCATCCAGACAAAATCGTCGCTGTGACGATCGCACCTTGCAATACGGCATGATAACTGGCTGCTGCTCCTGTCGTAGAATTTCGATTCTCAGAGATTAGAATGGTATACAACAGAAAGTAGCTGCTCTTAAAGATCAATAGAAGTACACTCGCTGCTACAAACATTTCAAAGCTTGGTGATATCGCCATCAGAAAGCAAGAGATCCCTGTTCCCCATTGTCCGATGATTAATAATGTAGAGCTGTTATTTCTTTTGTGGGCGATCAATCCCCAGATGGGAGTAAAGATCACAACGACGAGTCTGCACGTCATAATGTAGAACCCTGTTAGGTCTGGATCATCTATGCCATACACCTTATTAAAAAATTGAGGATAAAAAGGCGATAGCAATACTTCTGTGCATACGAAAAGAAAGACACAGCTTAATAAAAACAGGTTTAACGAACGGTTGCTGGCTTCCATGAAGGTTCCGTTCCAAAATTCTGAAACACATTTTTTGTACTAACAGGATACATTTCCTTCTCAAATAGCGTATTGATAATAACTGCGTTTCTATGTGCGCCAAGGCCAAGGTCTGGAGCACCTACACCGTGAGTATGAAGCTCACCATTCTGAATGAAGATATGGTTATTTTGCAGTCCCTTTGTCTCCAATCGATAATCGCTAGTAATCTGATAGCGGTTTTTAGAATCCCACTGAATCTGGTCCTGCATCTTCATTAAGAAATGTGGGAAAGACGGGGCATAGCCTGTCCCTAACACGATAACATCAGATTCCATTTCAAATACTTCACCCGTTACGTTCTGACGAAGTGTAAGCAAGTGAGTATCTTCATACTTTTCAAGATGAACAAGTTCGGTCATCGCCTGCAGATGGATATCAGGCTTATGTTGTCCAACTGATTTTACATAAAGCAGATTGTAAATATCAGCGATCGTGTCCATGCTGATCCCTTTGTAGAGAAGGTCTTGCTTTTTCAAAAGCTCATCCTTCTTCGAAGAAGGAAGATTGTAAAAGAAATTTGTATAATCAGGTGAAAAATATTCAAGTCCAAGCTTCGAATATTCCATCGGGAAAAATCCTTTGGATCGTGTAAACCAGTTTAAAGAATATGAGTCATTATCCTGATGCTGTGCCAGATCATAGAACACTTCTGCTGCACTCTGACCAGAACCAACGACTGTCACTGAGTTTGCATTAAGAATCTCTTCTTTTCGATCTAAGTATTGTGAAGAGTGGAAGACTCTTGCACCAAGTTTCTTCTCCATATGAGAAGGTACAGAAGGAATCGTACCGATGCCTACAGCAAGATGCTTTGTATAGTACGTCTCTGTTTCCCCAGTTTCTAAAGACTCTACAATCACTTCGTACACAGAACTATCCGTATCTTCAACCGGTTGAATGTGCTCCACTCCCATACCAAAGCTGCAAGAATCTATCTGACTCGCTACCCAACGGCAATAGTGGTTGTATTCTTTTCTTGGGATATGAAAGTTCTCCAAGAAATAAAAGTGGTACAATCTATTATGTTTCTGCAAATAGTTTAGAAACGTGTATTTGCTTCTCACATTTGCCATACTTACTAAATCCGCAAAGAATGGTACTTGAAGTGTTGTGCCATCGATCAGCATGCCACTATGCCAGTTGAACTCTGTTTTCTTTTCAAAAAAGAGTGCTTTTTTACCTTCTGTTTCATCTAGCATCGCCGCAAGTCCTAGGTTGAATGGACCGATGCCGACACCGATGATGTCATAGATCTCTTTATGTTGTGATTGTTTGAAAGACATCTTTCCATCTCCTCTCGAACGTATCTCTATGGCAGAACATGAGCATTCCCGTCTTATCCGGTAACTGAATCGCCTTTACTTTTTCAAAGCCGCACTTTTCAAATACATGAATCATCTTTTCATTCCGAATATCAGGTTCAGCGATTACTTTTTCAGTCCCTTTCGATAAAAACTGAAAATGTACGATCGCACGTAATAAAGGAAGTGCGTAACCTTTCCCAAGAAAGAGTTCTTCTCCGATCAAAAGATGAATTCCCTGGTCTTTAGGATGTGGATCATAGCACTTTTCCACCACATCTCCTTTTACCCAGTATGCTTCCCAATAGCTCATCGGAACTCCATCTATTAAGCCCAAATATAGCGTTTGGTGCTGATCTGCCAGGAACGTTCTCAAATGCTTTCTGTATGCTTCAAACGAAATATCCAGTTTCCAGTATGGGATCACATACGGTTGCTGCTGCCATTTATGAAGAAGTGAAACATCCCGCTCCAAATCCACTTTTACATACGATAATGTCTTTTGGACCGTGTGATCATAAAAACTAAATTCTGGCTGCATCTGATTTCATCACCTTTTGTAATGGGTTTCGGATCTTAGTGTAGACAGACTGAGTTTCTAGAGAACCAACAAGCTCATCCATATCATGAAAACGAGTAAGTAAGTTTGCTTTGCACGGAAGTTCTTCCGCGTCTAGTAAGCTTCTAATTAAGCCTGACTTTCCGTCTGTTAACGTATCATGGTGCATCAAGCGATGACGCAGCATATCCATAAGGTCTTCTTCCTCGATAAGATTTGCTGCTCCAAAACCGTTGATCAGACCGAATAAGTGATTCATGAAAAAATAATAACGGAAGCGTTCGATCGCGACCTCGTCACTGCAGATCGTTACACTCTTACGGTTAAGACTTGGAAGCTGTTCAACGAGCAGATCCGCTTTGGATTCGCTGTAATAATAGCCTTGATTATCACGGTAATAAAAACGCTTCGGATAGCCATTCTCCAATTGAACGATCGAGTTCTGCTGATGGGCCTCAAGCGCAACACCGTATCTTTCGTACAGCCAGAGCATCGGATCTAGAGCAATTGTTAAATATTTCAAAAACCAATCTTTACTGACTTCTTCTGTCGTTCTGCTCTCCCTTTGAGCGATGTCATGAATGATTGAAGCGATTCTAGAGTTTCCTCCAAAACCGTGGTCCTGACAAAGACCAGCTATTAAACTCGCATTTTTATCATTATCGTAAAAAGGATTCTCTCTGATCACCACTTCAAACCCTGAAGTCTCTTTATCTGTTAGGATATTTAAGAATGCAGGATCTTTTATGATCTGAAACGATGGATAGATCTCCTGCATCTCTTGTCCGATTTTTGATTGCAGAAGTCTAGAAACTTCTACCCCTCTATGCAGTTCTTTTTCCAGGTTAACGCGCAGAGAGTTAGTAATCTTCACGGGTACAGAAAACTTAAACATATATTTAAAATTTGGACTGTATACGGAACGCATAGAAGATGTTGCTGAGAATAGCTCACCGAATGGACCTATGTAGCTCAACTTGTTATCTTTGATTAAAGTTTGAACAAATGAATCATTCAATAGAACTTGAACTTGTAAAGGATGAACCGGTATGAAGACAGATTCATCATCGTATTCCACCTGTTTGGTGAATTTCTCATCTCGTTGCAGAAGCATTCTAGTAATCTCTTCCGCCGTCACTTCATCTGCCGTATCCTGATCGATGATGGACTTGTCCGCTTGAAAGAAATGGAGCTGAAACATTCCCTTAAGTTCTGGGGAATAAAGAGATTCATCTTCATCACTCATTCCTTGCTTGCTTTTCGGAGTCGGGTGAAGCAGATGACCAAACAAAAGCGACTGCTCTGCTTCAATGAATGTAAACTCACTGCTCTCTAGACTTTTGGAGTCATCTTCACGTGCTTCTAAGTACCGTTGTATGTTCTTTTTGCTGAGTATTGTCCGCAGCATCAATTCATCTTCTGCATCCTCACGATCTTTTTTTAGCAACAATTCTTTTGAAAGAATAGAGACAAGCGAAATATAATCGAGCGGTATCACGTTTTCATTGTTTTCATAAAGAATAGGAAAATGGTACAGATGTCTGCCTGTTAAAGACCAATGCTTAAGAGCAGCATAGATCGTCGAACGTTGTTTTTTTAGCTCGATCTTTATCCATCTGTTCGGTGTTACCCCACTCCAATTCAAATGATTTACCGCTTCGTAGACTTCTTCAAAGGCTTGTGTTTCTCGAAGATAACAGTTTAAGAAACTCTGTATGCTTGCATTTTCTGCTTGTTGTTTGTGATTTGTCATTGGGTGATCCCCCTGTTTTCGTACTCTAAAGCAAATTGAGAAATGGTATGAAGGATATCTTCAATATCCACGATTGTTGTCCGTGGGTTCAGTAACGTAAATTTTAAGAAGACTTCACCCTTCACTTTTGTTTTTGCGACTAGAGCTGTTCCTGAATGAAGAATTCTTTTGTAAATATACGTATTCACTTCATTTAATGAACCAGTTGCCGCGTCGGAATAACGAAATACAATCGCATTGATCTCTGGATTGATATTACACACATCAATCTGAGGATTCTTATCCATTACACTCGCTGCCTGTTTCGCAAGATGAAGCGTATAATCAATCATGTTTTCAAAGTTCTTTTCTCCAACGATACGTAATGACATGAAGAGCTTCAACGCGTCAAAACGCCTTGTTGTTTGAACCGATTTGCTCACTAGGTGAACAAGGCCATCTTCTTCATCGTTCTCAGGATTCAAATAATCGGCATGATGTGCGATATAGTGAAAATTTGTTTTTTCTCTTACGAAGAAAGCACCACAGCTGATAGGTTGATAAAACTGCTTATGAAAGTCTATCGTAATGGAATCCGCTTGCTCAATTCCTGCTAACTTATGAAAATGCTTTTTACTCAGAAGTAACGCACCACCGTAGGCTGCGTCAACATGAAGCCACAATCCATGGTTTTGAGCGATAGCAGCAACATCTTGAATCGGATCGATACTGCCAAAATCCGTTGTTCCCGCCGTTGCAACGATACACATCGGGATAAGTCCCCCACTTCTCAAGCGCTCGATCTCTTCTACTAATTTAGCTGTGTTCATCTTTTTACATTCATCCGTTTCAACCGTTACGACTGCCTGTTCTCCTAGCCCTAATTGAAAAGCTGACTTCTTCACGGTAAAGTGAGCATCCTCTGAACATAGAATACGGAGTTTATGCGACTCTGCTGGCAATCCTTGAGCTTTAACATTCCAATTCCATCGTTTATCACAAAAGAAATCGCGAGCGAGTAACAGCCCCATATAGTTCGATTGCGTACCACCACTCGTAAATGTCCCATCTGCTGAAGAAGGAAGGGCAAGCTTGTTACTTACCCATTTGATCAAGCGCTCTTCTAAATAAGTAGCCGTTGAGCTTTGATCCCACGAATCCATAGATTGATTGAGAGTACCGATGATCAATTCAGCTGCGATGGCTGAGATAAGAGGTGGACAATGAAGGTGGCCCATACTCGTCGGATGAGAGACATGTATGCTGTTTCTCACAACCTTTTCCAAAACATCGTTTAAAACCTTTCCAGGTTCCTCTCCATCTTCCGAAATGAGTGTTAGCTCGTTTATTTCTTTCTCGATTTTAGTAGGCTGTACACCGTTAAAAGCATCTGAATTATTTTTATAAAAACCACTTAACAGGTGCTGAGTTTCAAGGATAATGTGTCGAAAACTCTGTACTCCTACTTCACTATCGTTAAGGAAAAAGCGATCAAAATCAGTTGTGTTCATCTAGCACCTCTATTTTATTGCGGCTCTAACCGCATCTGTGAATATTGCGATTACTTCGTCCAGTTGTTCCTCTGTGATGATAAGTGGTGGCAAGAACCTTACAACACTTCCATGCCTTCCACCTACTTCTAGGATTAAGCCCCTATTAAAGCATTCACGTTGAATGCGGCTAGCGAGTTCAGGATTTGCAGCATAGGTTCCTTTTAATCCTGTTGGAATTCGCGGATTCACAATTTCTGCACCTACCATCAATCCTCGTCCTCGCACATCACCGATCTCAGGAATCTCATTTTGCAGGATAGAAAGTTCAAGCATTAGCTTCTCACCAAGTTCAGCAGCATGCTGTGATAAGTTGTTTTGTTTAATATGACGCAGTGTCGCTGTTCCAGCAGCCATCGCCATCTGGTTTCCTCTGAACGTTCCGATATGAGCACCGGGTCCCCATTTATCCAGTTCACGATCATAGATCACAACAGATAATGGCAAGCTTCCTCCGATCGCTTTGGACAGAACGACTACATCCGGCACGATTCCAGCATGTTGAAATGCAAATAGTTCGCCTGTACGTCCGATTCCGGTTTGTACTTCGTCAATGATTAAAGGAATGTTGCGCTCTTTCGTTATGCGGCGGATTTCGCGCAGCCACTCTACTGGTGCCGGGATAGATCCTCCTTCTCCTTGAACGACTTCTAAGATCATGGCAGCTGGAGGAAGAATCCCGCTCTCTGGATCGTATAAAAGATTCTCGATATAGTTAGCACTGATTTTCCACGTGTCTTCTCCACCGATCCCGAACGGACAGCGGTATTCGTACGGATATGGCATAAAGTGTACATCTGGCATCAAGCCTTGTACGTTCTGTTTCGGTCCTAAGTTACCAGAGAGCGCCATCGTTCCATGTGTAGCTCCGTGATAGCCTCCTTGGAAAGAAAGAACGCTTCTTCTTCCTGTTGCCGTTTTTACTAGCTTGATCGCTGCTTCGATCGCATCTCCACCAGTAGGTCCGCAAAATTGAATCTTTGCGCGTTTGGCAAACTCTTCTGGTAGACTATCAAACACTTCACTTACAAACTCCTCTTTTACTGGCGTAGTTAAGTCCAGTGTATGTAAAGGGCGCTTGTCATGAAGCACCTTCTCAATTGCTTCTATGACTACCGGATGATTATGGCCAAGCGCAAGTGTTCCTGCTCCTGCCAAACAATCGATGTAAGTTTTCCCATCTGCATCTTTTACATAGATTCCTTCTGCTTCTTCAATGGCAATGGGAATGCGGCGTGGATAAGACCTTGCATTTGATTCTCGTTTTTCTTGTTGTTTTAAGTATTTTTCGTTCATTTCTATTTGTAACATGCTCATGTTTTATTCCTCCTAGTGGATTATCCAACACGTTAGTGAAAATGATTCTCATTATTGATTACATGTATAACCTTAATTGATAATGATTATCATCGTCAATGATAAATTATCCCTAACTTCTTTCCAGTAATTTTTAGCGCTGATACTGACAAGTAGGTCTAAAGACCCTATATCCTACCGTGTTTTTATTCTGTACTAGAGAAGATTCGTTGATAATGGCTATTAATTTTTTTAAGTTTAATGAGACACCTATTGATAACTTCACCTATTCAACAAAAAAAGCGATCAGCCGAGGGCTGATCGCTTCACATATTTTCTATTGTTTATCCAACACATCAATCATACGAAGAGCTACACTTCTACTCGATTGAGGATTCTGTCCTGTAACAAGTGTGCCATCTGTTACGGCGAAATCTTCCCATTTTCCTGCTCGTTGAAACTCTGCTCCTAGTTCACGAAGCTTTGTTTCGAGTAAGAAAGGAACTTCTTTCGTCAGCTGCATCTCTTCTTCCTCTTCATCGGTAAATGCAGTAACTGTTTTTCCTTTTACAATTGGTGTACCGTCTTTAAGCGTTGCCGTCGTAAGTCCAGCAGGGCCATGACAGACACTTCCAATCACTTTGTTAGTTTGTGCCATCTGACTTACTACTTCTTTTAATGCTTCACTCTTCGGAAAATCAAAAACGGTACCATGACCGCCTGGTAGATAGATCGCATCATAACTTGTCGCATCTTCAGGAGTAAGTTCTGCAGTACCTTCCAGCTGTGCCAGTGCTTCTTTATATGTTTCTTTATCTACACCTTCTAAGCTGTTCGGATCTAGCGGAACATCTCCACCTTTAATACTTTTTACTGTAATATCATATCCTTTGTCACGAAACTCGTTGAAAGGAACCGCAAACTCCTCTAACCAGAGCCCTGTCTTGTTATTACCAATGTTTTGATGATTCGTTACGACGATCAATACTCGTTTTGTCATTGTTACACTCCCTTTCATTACAATACGTTTATCATTTTTCCCGAATCTAATGATTTAAAACACAATAAAATCATGAAGGTATCAAAATTAAACGGTGGCTTTGTCGAAAAGCCTATAAACTGATTTTCTGGGCCTATAAACTTTTTCGAAGGACCATAAATTTATCATTAGGGACTATAAATTATTTCGAAGGCTTATAAATGTTTGTTTATGGCCTATCAATACCAATCCACAAAAAAAGCCTTCCTAACAACAGGAAGACTTTCACTCATTTTATTCAAACTGTTTATAAAACTCCGAATCATCAGGGTCTGCCCCGTTACGTTTGTCTTGATTTAGTGCAGAGATACGCGTCATATCCTCATTTGATAATTCAAAGTCAAAGAGTTCAATATTTTCTTCGATCCTATGCTGCGTTACCGATTTAGGTATCGTAACCACACCGTTTTGAAGATCCCAGCGTAAAATAATTTGAGCAACTGATTTATTGTATTTATCAGCAAGCTCTACCAAGGTTGGTTCCTCAAAGATCTCTCCTTTTAAAAGAGGTCTCCATGCTTCTAGTTGGATACCCTGCTCTTTACAGAACGCCAACAATTTTTCCTGGGACAAGCGAGGGTGGTATTCCACTTGGTTCACCATTGGCTTGATCTCTGCTTCTCTCATCAGATCTTCAAGATGATGCTGCTTGAAATTACTTACACCGATCGCTTTAACTCTTCCCTCATTATAAATTTTCTCTAGAGCTTTCCAAGTTTCTTTATACTTTCCTGGAACTGGCCAGTGAATCAGGTATAGATCCACATAATCTAACCCTAGTCTTTCTAGACTGGCATCGAAGGCTGCTAAGGTTTTTTCGTAGCCTTGGTCAGTGTTCCAAACTTTAGTTGTAATAAAAATTTCTTCTCTTGGGACGTTTGATTCAGCGATCGCCTGACCGACACCTGTTTCATTGTCATATAAACTTGCCGTATCAATGCTTCGATAACCTGCATCGAGCGCCCACTTTATGGACTGGATGACTTCATCACCATCTTCAGCTTTGTAGACTCCTAGCCCGACCCATGGCATTTGAACACCATTATGTAGAACTGCACGATCATGAATACTGCTTGGCATAATGAATCCCTCCTTGTTCACATTGTGGCACAATCTTTATGAAAGTTAAAAACATTACACTCTTTGAAGTTTATCTGCTGTTTCTGCTAAACGTTCATGAGCATTATCTAATATCGTAGATTCACTCCATGTGAATCCATCGTTTTCATATCTCGGAATCACATGCATATGAAAATGAGTGAGATCACTAAACTTCCCCCCATTTTGGTTGATCGTAATTCCATCAGGATTAAAACTGTTCTCTAGCTTCTTCGATATGTATTTAGCTGCTTCCATTACAGCGTTCATCTCTTCATTCGTTAGCTCAGTCAATTCCTTCACATGTCTTTTGGGAACGATTAACGTGTGTCCTTCGTTAAAAGGATCAATATCTAGAAAACATGTAACCCACTCATCTTCATAAACCGTATGTATGGGTAAAACTTTATTCGCTAGTTCACATCCTAAACAACTCATCCTAGATCCATCCTTTCAGCCTGGCCAATAATAATCCATGTGCAAGTTCACTATCTTTCCAAAGCCCTTGCTCAATGTTACGAAACGCTCGATCTACAGGAATGTGAAAGGCTTGAATGGTCGCTTCTTTTTTCTCTAGCATTTGAGATCTGTATTCTACAATATCGTTTGTAAAATAAACATGGGTAACGGTATTACTCAAACACGCGCTAGGCTGGATACTACCTAAGAAAACCGTTTCTCCACACACGATGCCCGTTTCTTCAAGCAGTTCCCTTTTTGCCGCCTCCATCGCATCTTCATTTTCGTTCATTCCACCACCTGGTAGTTGAATGATAACTTGATCTACCGCAGCTCGATATTGGCTGATCAATATGAGAGAATCATTCTCTAGAGCAACCATTACGGCGGCTTCATAAGGAATCTCTTTTAGCGTAATACTTCCAAATTCATCCTCAAACACTTCAATCTCTTTATCTCTGCTCTGATATACAAGTTCTTTTTTCAAGATTACCCCACCCTTTTACACCAGTTTCCCCTTAACATTATCCAAACTTGGAAACATTTTCAACTATGAGATCACTGGTAATCACATCCAGTTAATATTTAAATAAATAGTGGAAATAATTTCTAGTGAGTTGGTAGAAAATTGATATGGGAACTTTATCTCGATTCTTTCGTATTATGTCTAACTAGCTACGGAGGAGATTGCATTGAAAAAGAAAATCGGAATAACTTTTATTATACTTTCGTTCGTTCTGTGGATTCTAATACCGGTCATACCTTTCTTATCATTTAGTGCAGCCGTTAAAACAGCCATCGTGAGTGGATTATTTATCGGTGGAGAAGTTTTCTTCTGGCTCGGTGCGCTATTAGCAGGAAAAGATATAGTAAAAAACTTCATTCAAAAGTATTGGAGAAGAGGCAAAAAAGACGAGGATCCCTCTTAAAAGATTTGACGATCAATGAGGTTCTAATGAAAATAGCAGAATCATTAAAGTAGTTGAAGAAATGGAAGAACTGCTTCTAGGCTTTATTTACACATTCTTGATAGTAATTACGTTTGAAACATTGTTTACTAGAATACTAAATAAAGGTGTGAAGCATTCTGCCAAAAGAATTGTTGTTCTTGCACTCCAGTGCTTGGTCATCACTTGGATTCTTTATCAAATGTACACATAAAGCCCGTCAGCTATAGCTGTACAGGCTTTTTTCGTTGAACCCTAAATGGAACGGCTGCTGACTTTAAAATGAGAAAGCTAGAGATCAAGTATAGAATTGATGCGATATAGAATAAACTTCCGATCGTCAAAAAATCGATCAGATACCCTGTTAACATGACCGCAATCGCTCCCCATACACTTGTCCAAAGGTGATAGCTTCCGATCTTTTTCCCTGCTTGCACGCCATTCGACTGCCGAGCCAAGACGGTTTTTTCCGAAGTTTTTTGTACCGCACCTAAAATCCCCATTACAATTTGGACGAGATAAAGAGCAGTAACCGTTTCAATGATCGGTATAATCAGCATGATTCCAGCCATACCCCATGTATGCACCAGAATGAAGGTGCGGTCACCTAGTCGATCAGAGAGCCTGCCAATGATAGGATGAACAAGCGCGCCGGTCAATGCAAACAATCCGTAAGCTAATCCGAACTGCGAGTAGCTGTCACCGATGTTACGAATAAGAAGCAGGTAGAAGGGAAAGACCATCGAGCTTGCTGTCATTAAAAGGCTTTGTGCTGTTACAAATGTACGATAATTCATTGTGCATACACCTCATAGAAAAGATTTTTGAACCGCTCATCGGGATCAAGTCCCCGCTTTTTCTGAAAGAACTCATCGATACGGGGATATGCTTGTTTTAGTTGTTTCTTTGTCGGATATGAATAATAAGGTAAGTAATAGCTTCCATCGTGATCTAGCGTTACGTCAATCATCTTCTGAATGATCTTCTCGGTTCTTCTTATCTCTTTTTGAGAACGGCCTTGATTGATCAATAGTACAAGAGCAAACATATCATCCTTCGCATAAGACAACACGGCATCCTCATCATGCTCGACGTACCGAATCGTAATATTTAACAGGTTCAGATCCTCTTTTTCTAACACCTTTCTAAGATCGTCAATATAAGAAGCAAACTCATCAACAGGTACAAAATATTCTTGCAGCACTTCTGTTCGATTGGCGTTTTCATATTCCATGAACGTACTATCTGATCTCATTACATTATTTCTTGATTGATAGCTGCCATTGCTATTTTGAAAGTGTTTCTTTTGCGTCTCCCAAAATACATCTTTCCCCCAATCACTATAACGAGACATGCCTAACATAAACTTTGGAAGTGCGACTTTTTCTTCTTCATTTAACGTTGAGAATCTACTTAACTTCTTTTGATTATCTGCTAATACATAGTCCGTCACATACATTTCTTTTAAAAAGGTCTTAGGTGCTACAGATAAGCGAGCAAGGTGCATCTTAACTTGCTCATCGTTCTGAACGTTACTCTTAAAATGCTCCTCGTATGCTTTGTAATCCATTGTTGATATACGTTGTTCATACAGTTCATCCTCAGCCAATTGCAATGTGACATCGAGTATGACTCCAAAAAGACCGTAACCACCTATTACATATGAAAAATATTCACTGTTCTCATCACGACTCACAGAAATGATCTCTCCATCTGGTTTTAACAAGCGAAAAGAATCCACAGTATCGATCAGTGAACCATATCTGATATCCCGCCCGTGAACGTTGACACTAAGGGCGCCACCAACAGTAAATATATTTTGTGACTGCATAACTTGAATGGATAGACCGTACGGATTAATCTTCTTCTGAATATCAGCCCATGTCACACCACTTTGAACCGTTATCGTTTTTTCTTTTGGGTTGAAATTCAGGATTTCGTTATAACTTTTCATATCAAGCAGCGTTCCGTTTGGATAGACCGTATGCCCACCCTGACTATGTTGCAATCCAGCGATGGAGATCGTCTTTTCTTTTCTCACCCAATTCTGCAGCTCCTCAGTAGATTGCGTGCTCTTAACTTCTTTCATCCTTGTAGGTAGAAGCTTTCCCACATCTTCGATGACAACTGTTTTCTGTTGAAGTGAATGGATAGAGGTACTCGTATAAAAAGCGATCCCATATAATGAGATTCCAATTAATAAATATTTCCCTTTCATTACATCACCCCTTTTCAAAAGTGTAATTTTACACATTTATTATAAAATGAAACACTCAGGAATGACAATATGTTTTTAGAGCAGTCTTTTAAATTTTTTTAAGAAAATAATTTAGACGCCTCTCTATCATAAAAATGGTGATTCGTACAAGCACTCTTTGAAGCATTTCATATAGTAATAGTGGGGGTGATACGATTGGGTAAAAAAAGAAAAGAACTATTAGAAGCATTTAATTCTCTAGGTGCGAACGGCACAGAGACTGAAGCTGAAGTGACTGCTGAAAACGGTACTGAGGCTGGTACTGTTGAAGCTTTACGCTCTCTTTTGGGTGATGGTCTAAAACGCAAGAAGTCTAAGAAAGCTCCTGCTGTAAAGTCTAAAAAGTCTTCTAAGAAATCCAAGAAGTCTAACGGGAATGATTCCGGCGGAAATGCTGGTGAAATTCCTGGTGGAACTGCTCCTGACAGCTGTTGGGAATAACCTTTAGAATATAAAAAAGCTCCCTTGTGTAAGGGAGCTTTTTTATGAACGTATTTTCAACTCAAAACTTTTGTGGAAACATTTTGTTTTAGATAAGTAATTGTTGCAGCTCCCAAAAGACTGGCCGCAATTAATAAAGCATCTTCATTAATCTTGAACTTCGGATGGTGATGCGGAAATACTTCTTCCCATGAATCATCAAGAGCTCCTGTAAAAAAGAACGTGCCTGGCACTCTCTCTAAGTAGTAGGAGTAATCTTCTCCACCCATTTGCGGCTCGATTTCTTCAAGTTCTAGAACACCTGGCACTTTTCTTGCAACATCAACAACAAACTCTGTGTCATCTTTATGGTTTACAACTGCCGGATATCCACGTTTGAATACATATTCATAGGAAGCATCTGATGCAAGACATGTACCTTTTGCAATGCGGTCGATCTCTTTCTCGATGGCAACACGAACTTCTTCCTTAAATGTGCGAACCGTTCCTGTTAGCTTTGCTGTATCTGCGATAACGTTGAACGCATTCTTCGCTTCAAACGCACCAACAGATACGACAGCTGCATCAAGTGGATTAACTCTGCGGCTCACGATTTGCTGAAGATTTGAAATAAGCTGGGCTCCAATAACAATGCTGTCTTTTGTTTTATGAGGCTGTGCTCCGTGTCCACCTTTTCCTTGAACTTTTATCGTGAACGAATCGGCTGCAGCCATAACAGGACCTGTTCGATAACCGATTGTCCCAGTTGGCATCGTTGCCCAAAGGTGTGTTCCGTAGATAACGTCCACTCCATCAAGGCACCCATCTTCGATCATTGCAATAGCTCCACCAGGGGCAAGTTCTTCGGCATGCTGATGGATAAATACGATCGTCCCCTCCACTTCTTCCTTCAGCTCTGTTAGAACTTTTGCGAGTACGAGTAGCGATGCTGTGTGACCGTCATGCCCGCACGCATGCATAACACCAGGTACTTTCGATTTGTATGGAGAATCATTTTCTTCCTGAATCGGAAGTGCATCAAAATCTGCTCGAAGTGCCACTGTTTTACCAGGCTTTCCACCTTTCAACTTCGCAACAACACCTCGACCACCTACCCCAGTTCGCACCTCTAAACCTAATGCCTCATGATACGATGCAATAAAGGCTGGTGTTTCAACTTCTTCAAATGACAGTTCTGGATTTTGGTGAAGATGTCTGCGTATCTCCACCATTTCATCTTGATAGTTTGCCAGACGGCTAAATAATTGTTCCATTCCTGTTCACTCCTCTTATAATCTACATTTTTATATATTCGCCAGGTCCTAGCGGAAGTCCTAGCACGTACCATACAGTAAATAATAGACACCAAAAAATCGTATAAGCGATCGTGTAAGGCAGTAAGGAGGATATTAAAGTCCCCATCCCCATACTCTTATCAAACTTTTTCGCAAAAGTTAGCAGAATAGCGAAGTAGGCTAGCATCGGAGTGATCGTATTCGTGATCGAATCCCCGATCCTATAGGCCATTTGTGTAAAAGCTGGACTATAATCTAAAGCCATAAACATCGGAACAAATACCGGTCCTAAAATAGCCCATTTTGCTGATGAACTAGCGATGAGTAAGTTTACTAGCGCTGTAAAAAGAATGAATGCGATCAATAGTGGAAGTCCTGTAAATCCTGATTCTTTTAAGAAATCAGCACCTGTTATCGCGATGATCGAACCTAAGTTACTCCAACTAAAATAAGCGATCATCTGGGCTGCAATAAAAGCAAGCACAATATAGTACCCCATACCGCTCATCGCTTTTGTTAAGTGTTCAGCTACGTCTTTATCGTTTTTTAAGACCTTAGATCCAAATCCATAAGCCATTGCTGGAATGAAAAAGAAAAGAAGCATGATCGGAACCAAGGAATCCATAAATGGAGAATCGATAAGCTCACCTGTTTTAGCATGTCGAAGCATAGCGCCTTTTGGCACGGTCACAAGTAGAATGATAGTTGTGTAGAAGAATAGTGAGATCGTTGCCCACTTTAAGCCTCTTCTCTCTTCTGAAGTTAGAGCTTGTTTCTTCACTTCAAGATCATCAGGAACTTGGTATTCTCCGAGACGTGGTTCTACAATCTTCGTTGTTACCCAAACGGCTACTGGTAACAGTACAAAGGTTGAGGCAAGCATGAAGTAGTAATTCATCGCAGGGTTTGCTGTATACGTTTTATCTTGGAGGTGAGCGGCAGATTCTGTGAATCCAGCAAGCATCACATCAAGCATACTGATAATAATATTTGCACTAAATCCGCCAGCAACTGCTGCATAAGCTGCTGCAAGCCCAGCGATCGGATGACGACCAAGCGTAAGAAATACCATGGCTGCAACAGGAGGAAGTACGATTAAAGCAGCATCAGCGGCTGCGTTTCCTACGATTCCAATGAAGATGATGATCGGTAAGATGAGTGCTTTCGGTGAGGCGAGTACGACTCTGCGCATAAATGCTGAGATCAATCCTGTTGATTCAGCTAGACCGACTCCAAGCATAACAACGAGCACGAGGCCGAGCGGCGGGAAGTTCACAAAGTTACTGACAAGTTCACTCAGCATTCGTATGATTCCTTCTTCGTTCAGAAGATTGACTGCTGTGATTTTTTCATTATTGGCCGGATTCACAGCACTCCATCCTGCTACTCCTGCTATGAATGAACCTATCAAGATTACGGCCGTAATGATGACAAACAAAGTAAGAACATCCGGTAGTTTGTTTCCGTTCTTCTCTACCCAGTCCAACACTTTATGAAATAAATTCTTTTTGCTGTTACCTGGATCTGGTGAATTTGCTGAAGGTACTGCTTTCAAGGCTGAACGTGACATGGATATCCTCCCTCTGTTATTAATTTTCAGAAAAATTTTAAATTTCTTCACATTCTACCGCCTCTATCATTCGGTTTCAAGGGGTCATTTAGAACACTACTTTTTTACTAGCTAATAGAGTGTACGTGCTCTTAGAGTGATGTAAGGGCTTACTTTTACAGAATATTCATGCATTTCTAAATTTACCTCTTGCCTGTCTTTCGCTATAATAAATACATTATTTGCTTAGAGAACCCATTTTCAGATAAAGATAAGGGAGAGAACACCATGGATCTTTTATTAAAAGAAAGTCTGAAAGCAAGCTACAACGAGCAAGCTGATTCACGAAATAGAGTAGAGATTGAGAGCTGGAAGGTTAAGGAGCTAGATTTATTTATTGCTGCTCTTAAAAATGATGGCTATCAATCACTTCTAGATATAGGAGCAGGCTCTGGTCAGCATGGTAAGTATTTATCAGACCACAAGCTCGATGTAACGTGTATAGACCTCTCTCCTAACATGGTAGAAACATGTCGAACAAAAGGATTAAAAGCTGAAATCATGGATTATTATACGTTGGATTTTCAGGCTGCATCTTTTGATGCAGTTTGGGCAATGAACACACTGCTTCATGTTCCGAAGGTAAGTCTGCCTGCTGTTCTCAAAAACATACATACCGTCCTTGCACAAGATGGATTGTTTTACATGGGTGTTTATGGTGGGAAAGATTCAGAGGGCGTGTGGCAAGAAGATTCGTATATACCGAAGCGATTCTTCTCGTTTTATACAGATGAGAATCTATTAGAAGTTGTGTCTCCACTTTTTGACGTGATAAACTTTCACACTGTTCCAGAAGCTGGGGGAAGTATGGATTTCCAATCACTAATGATGCGAAAGAAAGCGATAGTAGATTAAAAAAAGCTCCTCATGTGAGGGGCTTATTCTATGTGTCGCATATATCGGATGGATACATGAGTCTTACTTGATTCACTGATCTTTTCAGATTGTTTAATAAACCCTTTTGCTTCGTAAAAAGGAATGGCCTTCTCGTTACCTTTTTGTGCGGATAGCCATTGCTCTTTAATACCTATATTCTTCTGATAGTCTGTGTAATAGTTCAACAGTTTTGACCCAATCCCTCTGTTTCTCTTGTTCGGATCCATGTAGAACACAAAGATCTCACCAATCTCTTCACCTATCGTTCCCCCGCCGATTGCACCTGCTACTTCTCCATCTTCTTTTGCTACAAAATATCCGTGCCAATTCTCGCTGAACTCGGTCACTTCGTTTTCAATTCTTTTCTCGTTATAATACTCTTCAATAACACTGTTTACATACGATTCATCTTCTAAATAACCATATGTAGCACGCCATCCTTCTGAACATACTCTCGCTATTCCTTTCACTTCATCCGGTCCAGCTTTCATGAGAGTTATGTCTTCTGTCGTTCTTGATTTTTTCATCTTTTCACCTCTCTTTTTTTCCTTTCACCACCCCATTATAACCTATTTTTTGGTAAAATAGAGGTATGCTTCTCAGTCAGTCTGGGGCTCGTTTTAAATGAGAAAGGCGGATGATTATTTGACAAATTTGATCACGAAAAATGAAGATGTTTTTAACATGCTAGATTCTCTTTTACGTGATGAGGGTGCGTTCTGGAACTCTTTTTATGAAGACAGAAATAAGAAGGTTCCTTTTTTTGTGGACGCACCCGATGAAAATCTCGTGAAATATATCGAACGTGGTCTACTAAAGCCTGGCCGTGTGTTAGAACTTGGGTGTGGTCCTGGCCGAAACGCGATCTTCTTAGCGCAGCTTGGGTTTGAAGTAGATGCTGTTGACCTCTCTAGCGAAGGACTGGAATGGGCACGTGAACGCGCTAAGGAGAAAGGCGTCGATGTGAAATTTATACAAGGAAGTATCTTTGAGATGGATCTACCTCACATGGAGTATGATCTAATTTATGATTCTGGCTGTTTTCATCATGTACCTCCTCACCGCCGTGTAAGTTATTTAAACGTTCTAAACAACTGTTTAAAAGATGGCGGCCATTTTGCTATTACGTGTTTTGATGCTGTCGGCATGGGGCTCGATATTCCCGATATGGAAGTGTACAAAGATCGCTCGATGCAAGGAGGATTAGGTTATACGTTTGAGAGAATGCGGGAGGTTTTCTCTGACTTTGAAGAGGTTGAGTTAAGGAAGATGGAAGAAATAACACAACCCGCTGATACTTTTGGCTTGCCATTTTTAAATGCAGGTTTGTTTCGAAAATAAAAAACAAACACTTGGAGTCATATCTCCAAGTGTTTTTATATGGCTTATGATGTATGTAAAGATTGCTTGTGATGCGTTTATTGGCCCTAATTTTTACTTTATGAGCCTTCAAATCTATTTTATAAGCCTTCAAAATCATTTACAGGTTTTCGACAAAACACACACTTACATAAACGAGCGATCCAACACCACAAAATCCCGCCACTCTTCTGGCAGCATCTCTACATACTTTCTTGTTAGAAAACGATCATCTACTAAAACAAGCGTGCCTCGATCTTCTTCTGACCGGATAACCCGCCCACCTGCCTGCAGTACTTTATTCATTCCAGGATACACGTACGCGAAGTCGTAACCATTCTTTCCTGCTCGCTGAAAATAATCCTTCATCGTATCGCGCTCTAACCCTACTTGAGGCAAACCAACACCGATGATGACAGCACCTGTAAGCTTATCTCCTTTTAAATCAATTCCTTCCGAGAAGATGCCGCCCATGACAGCTAGCCCGATAAGCGATTTCTCACCTACAGATTCATAATGAGCTAAAAAGGTCTCTCGCTCTTCTTCTTTCATAGCAGGATGCTGAAGAATAAGGGTAAAGGCTTGATCTTCTTCTACCATTCGTTCATATATATCTGTCATATAACGATACGATGGAAAGAAAACAAGGTAGTTGCCCGGTCTGTTTACGACCAAATCTTTGATCATACTAACAATCGGATCTATTGTTTTCTCCCGGTCTCTAAAGCGCGTAGACAGAGGCTGAACAAACACATCCAGCTGTTCTTTTTCATAAGGAGAAGGCATCCGGATGATATAGTCATCTTCCTCACCTCCAAACATTTCTCGAAAATACGACAGCGGTGATAGTGTTGCCGAAAAATAAATACGTGAGCCATATTTCTTTCCGGTTTGAAAAAGAAGCTGAGAAGGATCCATACAAAAAAGGCGAACTTTGACTTCGCTTTTATACGTAGAAATGAACGTAACGAATCGTTCATCGTAAAATTGTGAAATCTTGACCCATTGCAGCGCTTCAAAAAAAGATTCTAATAGTTGCTCGCTGCTATCCCCACTGGCTAATAGCTGCTCTGCCTGTATCAAGAAAGCTTCTAAACTCTCAAGTAGTTTTTCCTGCAATTCAATGACAGCAACATCTTTATCTTCATGTTCTTTTTTTATTAAGAGCAGTTCCTCGTTAACGGCTTTTGCCGTATTCCAAAGCCCATCATGCTTCCCCTTAAAATCACGTGTAAGTTGTAAGAATGAAGATTTCATAATCTCAGCTGAATACATGCCGCGTGCTCTGTCTACAAGATTGTGCGCTTCATCCATAAGAAGAAC
Source organism: Fictibacillus sp. 18YEL24 (assembly GCF_015903855.1). Classification (GTDB taxonomy): domain Bacteria; phylum Bacillota; class Bacilli; order Bacillales; family Fictibacillaceae; genus Fictibacillus; species Fictibacillus phosphorivorans_C. Next base: position 230,705 of record NZ_JACZDT010000003.1, on the reverse strand, counting down.
CGTACGCTTCTTTTGCTCTTCAAATAAACGTTTGAACGAGACCCTCGGATCAAAGACATAATTATAATCACAGATTACACTGTCTGATGCATAAGCAAGATCCACAGAGAACTCGAACGGACAAACTTTGTGCTTTTGTGCGTATTGCGAGATGACTTCACGATCCATCACCGTCTCATTTTTCAAAATATCAAGAACAGCTCCATTGATCCTGTCAAAATATCCATCAGCAAACTCACAGTAAGAAGGTTCACAACGAGTCTCTTCTTTAAAACAAACTTTGTCTTTAGCCGTGATGGTCGTGCTTTGCAGAAACAAGCCCTTCTCTTTCATCAACAAGAGTGCTTCTTCTGCGTTCTTTCGATTCAGTGTTTTGGCTGTTAAATAGAAAATCTTTTCTGCTTTTTCTTCGCCGATCGCTTTGACGGCTGGAAACAGAGTGGAGATGGTTTTTCCTGTCCCAGTCGGTGCGTTTGCAAACAACGTCTTTTTATCCAGGATCGTTTTATAGATAGCACCAGCAAAGTTACGCTGGCCGTTTCGGTATGAAGGAAATGGAAAAGCTAGATCTCGTATACTGATATTCCTTTTTTGCTGATTTTCTAGACGCAGCTCAGCAAATGGTGAATAGGACTTTATAAGTTGAAGCATGAAATCCTCAAGCTCTGTAAATGTAACTTCTTCTTGAAATTGCTTCTGTTCTCCAGAATCAACATGAACATATGTAAGCTGTACCGTAACTCTATCTATATCTTCTTTTTCCATGTATATATAAGCATAGACTTTCGCTTGAGCCCAATGGACAGGATATGTTTCGTCTGTTATCTCACTCAAGTTTCGCGCAGTTGATTTGATCTCATCGATTATAACGGTGTCATTACGCAAAAGAAGACCATCACATCGACCTTCTATCCAATATTCAAGATTTTCGTAGGGGTAGCTCTTTTGGAGAAATACTTCTGCAAAATCACTCTCTTTATACGTTTTTTGTATCGTTTGATGAGCCTTCGTTCCTTCTACTAAGGATGAGGTGGACTTGAAGCCAGAATCGATACTGCCCGAACGGTAGACATATTCAACTAGGGACCGAACAGAGATTTTAACTGCATCCATCATGTTTCACCTACCTTATTTCTCATGATTCTCTATGTAGGAATTGTAGCACAACCGCGTTTCAGAAATAGATATATCATGATACAAAAAGACAGCCCTCTTACTCAGAGGACTGCCTCACTACAGCATCATCATTTAAATCTGCCGTACAGCTTTGACATTTAACAGCTCTCAACGGAATCGTAGATAAACAATATTTGCATTCTTTTGTATCAGGCGCCTTTACTTCTTCTTTCTTTTTAAGACGATTGATCTGCTTCACTACTAAGAATATGACTAACGCAATGATAAAAAAGTTGATCAGTGTGTTAATAAATAATCCATAATTAAGTGTCGCTGCTCCTGCCTTTTGAGCATCTGCTAAGGTGGCATAGTCGCCTTTTCCTAAATTTATGTAAAGATTGCTGAAATCCACTTTACCAAGTAATAATCCAATTGGAGGCATGATCACATCTTCAACGAGTGAAGTGACGATTTTACTGAAAGCAGCTCCGATAATCACACCGATGGCAAGATCGATCACGTTGCCACGCATAATAAATGTTTTAAATTCGTTCCACATGTACCCTAATTCCTTTCTGTATGACTAGTATATGTATAACCATACAGCATCTACTTTCAAACGTCATCCGATATCAATTCACATCATCTTTTTTCAGTTTCACAGTTAGAATATCTTTTACATCTGTACATACATCTGCTTCATACGTCAGTTGGATAAGCGCAACACTGTCGATCGTTGCATGAAAAGGCTCTAAATTCCTTGTGGAATAATCAAACGCCTTCACTAAGTGTTCATGTGTTAGGTCCATTACAAGCGTGCAATGAGGCACCCAGTGAGCCGGAATGTATAGAGATTGTTGGTTTATTACGTCCTTAAAATGTTCATGATAACGCTGATGAAAATCTGTCAGCACGCTGTTTTTAGTCGGCGCTGCATATAATGTTCCGCTGTTTAAGAATATTGCTAGAGATGGAAAAAAAAGAGGCACAGCAGCGATATCTTTAAAATAGTCTTTAAACATTTTCTTGAAAGACTCAATTTCAACCTCTGGATGTGTGCCAAGAGTTACATGAGGCCGCATACCATGACCTTTGATTCCCTCTTTCACAAGTCCATCCCTCAGATCGTCTATCTTCTGTTCTGTATCACTGTTTAAATAAGCAATTACACCGTACATGTTATCAGCTCCAAATATGGTTTTGTTCAATAGTCGATAATCTTAGTTCGTTTAGTGTAATTATACAACAAACCACATTTTGGTAAATGTATTTCTCCTGAAAATAAGGCTTCCGCTCTTGTCCCGAAAAAATGGGCTAATTCCGCCCAAACCTTTAACTTGTACCTCTAATATTCTGTCATTGTAAAGAAGGAGGTGGGTTAAATGGGATATCAGTCTTACGGAAATAGCTTCGCTTTAATCGTAGTTCTATTTATCTTGTTAATCATCGTTGGGTGCTGTTGGTGCGGTGGTTACGGTGGCGGACACGGCTGGTGCTAATCAGTTCATTTCCTGAGTGGAAATAGTTCTGATCCATCAGATGTGATCAATTGCGTTAAAACCTTTTGCTTTAACAACCCCTCGTATGAAAACAGAGAGAGAGAGAACCTAGAGAGAGAAAAATAGAGAGAGAAAAGGCCTGCGCTTATTGGAGTGCAGGTCTTTATATGTATGGTTACAAGAGAACTTTCGCCCTATTGTAACTACTACTTTAGTTTTCTAGTATAACTATAAACACTTATTACAAAATACTAACATTACATTAATAATTTTCCATTAATGTAAAACTTATTAACAACTTTAATTTAACTTTAAAGGAGGAAAAGATGAAAAATTATTTAAAGAAGCTGTTTCCCACCGCTCTCGCCCTCAGTTTGATGAGTAGTACGTTATCACAGGACAGTATTAGTGCTTTAGGTGAATTTGATCTCGATTCTGAGATTATCCAAACACCTATTAATGAATATCGAGCAGATATCGCCCCTGGTGTACAAAAGAAACATTATAGCTTTCTGAATAAGGAGGGAAAGAAGATTGAAAGTTTCGTAGTGGATATAGATGTACATAATCCAAATGTTTCTATTGAGGCGGGAACACCAGATGATAAAGATGGATTTGGTCTACAGCCCGTAAGAACACAAGCTGATGCAGCTAGTGAAGAAAACCACCAAGTAGTTGCAGCCGTTAATGCTGATTTTTATAACATGGCAACGGGTGAGCCTCATGGTGTGGTTTATAAAGACGAGCGCGCTATAAAAGGAACAAGTGGGAGAACATGGAACTTTTTTGGAATAAAGAAAGATGGTAGTGCCGTGATCGGAAATCCTTCAGAGTACGAGTCCATTAAAACAGATCTTCAAGAAGCTCTCGGCGGTAACGCGATCCTCGTCAGAAACAGTCAAATCTATCAAACTCCTCAAACCGGTCAGGATAAAGAGCCTCGAACAGCAGTTGGTATTAAAGAAGACGGTGATGTTTTCTTTGTCGTCATCGACGGTAGACAAGAACCTTATTCAGCAGGGATATCCATGAAAGATTTAGCTCAAATCATGATTGATCATGGTGCCGTTCATGCTCTTAATCTTGATGGAGGTGGTTCTTCTACATTTACCACTCGCAAGCTAGGTGAGGATGTATTAAAAGTAGACAATCAACCGTCAGACAGAAATGAAAGAAGTGTTGCGAACTCGTGGCTCGTCGTTACAAAAGAACCTTCTGATCATGTATTTCATACCGCTCACATTGAACCGTATGACAAGTCCTTCACCTCGGGGTCAACCATAAATTTTCATGCAAAAGGAATGGACAAGTCTAAAGCTTCTGCTCCACTCCCAAGCTCAGGTTTAACGTGGGAAGTATCTGATCCTTCTTATGGGACTATTGATAATAACGGAATATTTGCATCCAATGGAAAAGCCGGTCAGTTTCATATTCTTTTAAAACATAATGGTTCAGAAGTTGGTAAAAGCATCATAGAGATTGAAACACCCGATGAAATGTATTTTGCTTCTCCTGAATTGACAGTGGCTAAGAACAGCCAAGCAGAGATTAACCTAATCACCATGTTTCAAAAAAGAAATGTGAAATGGAGCATGCAAGATATCACATTTGATATCCCAGATGGTATGGGATCAATAGATGCAAATGGAATTCTTCATACAGGAGATCAAAACGTAAAAGGAACAATCACGGCACGGTTAAATGGAACGTCTCTTGAAGCACAGATAAAAGTATCGGTTGGGCAGCTTCCAACAGTACTTCATAATTTTGAGGAGTCATTGGGTAGCTGGAAAACCTCTACCGCAGGTCGTGGAGAAAAAGGATCACTAACACTTTCTGAATTCCCAGACCAAGTCCGTTTTGACAACCAGTCTCTTAAACTTGATTTTGATTTTTCTAATGCGCAAACAGGAACAACGCTCGGTGTTTATGCTGGTCCTGGAGCACATACACCGATCGAAGATAATCCTTCAAGCATAGGTATGTGGGTTTATGGCACACCTGAATCGCAAGGATATTGGCTAAGAATGCTAATTGTGGACGGCAACGGTAAGAATCAAACGATCAATCTAACAGGTGAAGATCCCGGAATTGATTGGACGGGTTGGAAATACATTGAGGCGGAGATTCCATCATCCTTTACAGGTCCTTTCAAATTATCCGGAACACAAACGATTCGTTTGATGTCTACAAAATCTGGAATTACTGGTCCTATGACAAAAGGATCCATCTATGTTGATAACATACGAGCGGTATACGGTGAAAAGGTAGATGACCTCTTCCCTCCTGTTATTCAATCGGTTAGTACTGACGACCAAAGTTTTACAACAGATGAAATAACTATTGCTGCAAAAGTACACGAATATGAAGATGATGTCTTTAAAACAGGTATTGATTGGGAGAAGATCCGTATACTTGTAGATGGTAAGAATTATGCAGATGCAAAAGGACACTTTTCTTATGACATGGACGGATCTGTTTCACTAAGTGGGTATCGTTGGACGGATGGAACACATAAGGTAACGTTGATCGTACCTGACAAGTTCGGAAATCAAGCAGTTCATACGAGCTATTTTTCAGTAAATACTGGATCAGCAAAAGTTGAACTAGAACAGTCACAAGAAGAAGCCTATTTGGGTGATACCTTCAATCTCAATGTGAAGATGACACAAACGGCCGATATTTCTTCTGCTGTTCTTCAAATACAGTTGGATAAAAACTTTCCTGTTAAACATGTAATATTTTCAGAAGCTTTTCAGTCTAGCACTTCAAGTTTTGATACAGCATCTGGAATTTTAACGCTTAACCTAATAAATAGTGGAGAAACATCCGTAACTGCAGATGCTGCAATCATTCAGTTAGATATTCCTACTTCTTCAAAAGAAGGCAGTGAACTTAAATATGAAATGGTAGAAGGAAATCTAACTTTTAGTCAGCCGAAAGCAGAGAACTTTATTTCCACTTATTCGATCAAGCCAGTTAGTATTCCCATTAAATCAGCAATCAGCTTAACAAATGATCCAATCCTTATAGGCAAACCAACAAAGCTTTCTGTAAATGATAAAAAAGATAATGCCGTAGTCGATGCTGAATTGTTTGCTCATATTGAGGGTGAGCAAGATCCTGTCTCCTTAGGTAAAACAGATCGTAAAGGAAAGATAATGGTTGATTCATTTTCAGATGAAGTGAAGAAGATTACGTTATATGCAGTAAAAGATGGAAGATATTCCTTTAAGATCAACACACAAACATACCCTGCGCTTGCGACTGAATCAGAATTCAAAAACATTATATCCACTCCGACGGACAATCCTTATAAAGTGAAAGGCTTCACCTGGATGTCCAGTCCTCTTGCTGGAAAACAAACAGCAATTGTGCAATATGCTAAAAAGAAAGACTTTGAACATAAAGGCAATTCTACATTAAGAACTCAAAAAGCAAGCGGAAGTGATCAAGTATTTTCTGGAGAACTAGATATTACTAAGAATGGTATAGTCCGCGTAAACGAGGTGAAGCTGGAAAAGTTAAAGCAAGATACCACTTATGTTTACCGTGTTGGAGATGGTGAACACTGGTCACAGTTCATGGAGTTTACAACTTTAAAACGAAAACAGAGCTTTGATTTTGCAGTCCTTGGCGATACGCAATCACCCTCTGATCTATCTCATTTTAATAAGATATTAGGAGATCTAAACAAAGAAAATTTATCGTTTATGATTCACGTTGGCGATTTAATCGATGAATCTTCTAAATATTATCAATGGGATGACTCGTTATCTGTTTTGAGCAGTTATGACAAGATTCGTTCTACTGATTTAGTCACTGCTCTTGGAAATCACGAATACATGGGAGATGCTGATGCATCTTTAGCAAAATCCATCTTTAATCTACCAAATAATGGACCTCATGTAGATAAAGGCGGAACATATTCAGTAGATTATAACAACATGCACATTGCCGTTCTTGGGTACACAGCTGATGCTGAGATATTGAACCGACAGCTTAAGTGGTTGAAACAAGATATGAAAGCTTCAGATAAACCTTGGAAAATGCTTGTTACTCACAAACCTCCTTATTACACGAACCCGTTTGGAGGAAACGAGATCATGAAAGAAAAGATACCTCCTGTAGCAGACCAACTTGGTATCGACCTTGTTTTCTCTGGTCACGACCATAGTTATGGCCGAACAAAGAAACTAAAAGCGGGAAATGAAGATGCAAATGGAACCGTTTATGTTGTAGCTGGAACAACAGGCAACAAACATTATGACGCTGTAGCAGATGAAAAATTTGAGTTTGTAAATATGGACAACATCGCTGTATCCATGCGCGCAAAAGTAAACAGGGACAAAATCACATTTAAGACTATTTCTTCAGACGGTGACTTGATTGATGAATTTACGATAAAAAACGAGGATTATCATGAAGAGTAATAGGAGTGAATAAAAAAAGCTGGTTGAAAGCAGTCTTTCGTTGACCTTTCATCCAGCTTCTTTAATTTTTTGTGTATGATTTGGTTTATTTGCTCGTTCGCGGAGGTTTTTGATCGTTCAAAGACTTTTATGATCGTTCACTATTATTCTCTACCCAATACAAAACCCACACACTAAAAAAACATTGCAGGAGCCACTCTGCAATGTTCGTCTAATCCACTTAATGAAGCCAAACTTTCTTTTATCCTATAGATTGATTACTTTCTTTAGAAGCAAATCCTTTTGCTCAGCCCTCCCCTCTGCCTTCTTCAATTTTCCTGCTATTTCATAGACAACAAGGTCACGATTTTCTTCTAACAAAAGGGCTGTACTCACATGGCACTCGATCAGCAAATAGACGAGATCATCTTTTACTTCTTGCTTTAAAATTTCTATCTCATCTGCTCCATGAAATCCTACAGATGAGCCAATTACAACGTATTCTCCAACTAATGTCGAATTTGTATCTTCATTACTTCCTTCTTCTGAAATAGAAGCTGAATTTTTCTTTCTTGCTACAGAATGAGGCTGCAGCACATAAGTCAAGTCTTCCACCATTGCGCTTGCTGTTGGAAGTTTGCCTGCTCCTGCTCCTTGAACTGTAACTTTACCTGCGAGGCTCGTATCGACCATAATCGCATTTTGGACGTCTTCCACCCCATATAATGGATGGTTTGCATCAACTAAAACAGGTTTTACAGATGAAATGAATTGGTCGCGGTCACGGCGGATCCGCGCCAAATGCTTCACCTTATATCCCCAGTCTTTAAATACCGAGATTTGCTCTTCCGTTACTTCTGTTATCCCTTTTCGTTCTACGTCCTCCCATTTCGGAGTCTCACCAAAAGACAACTCGCTGAGAATCATTAACTTATAGAATGCATCATGACCCTCTATATCACTTGCCGGATCAGCTTCTGCATAACCTAGTCTCTGTGCAGACTTTAACACTTCATGAAACGGAAGACCTTTTTCCCTCATATTCGTTAAAATGTAGTTGGATGTACCGTTTAATATCGCTTCGACTGAGTATATTTCATTTACTTGAAGAAGCTGAGAGATGCTCCGAATGATTGGTGTTCCACCTGCTGTTGTCGCTTCATAACCAACATAACGATCAAGAGCTTCTGCCTTATCAAGCAATGTTCTTCCATGTCTTGCAAACATGACTTTATTCGCAGTGATTACATGACACCCTTTATCAAGAGCACGGCTTAAGTAAGTAAAACCTGGCTCTTCACCTACGATTGCTTCAAATACGACCTCTAGTCCATCGATATTAAGAATCTCATCAAAGTCAGTAGTTATTAGAACATGCTCATCCACTTCACGCTTCTTAGATCCATCTTTCACCAATATTCCTTCGATCACAACCTCTTTACCAAGCACGGCTTGAAGTTGTTCTCTATGCGTTTTAAGTGCTTCATATACACCTTGGCCAACTGTTCCAAACCCTAGCAGCGCTGCTTTAATAGGTGCCATATTGCAGCCTCCCTTCTTGTCTCAATGCTTCTCTTACATGTGGTCCCCATTTCTCAAATTCTACTAAAAATCCATCATGACCGAAGTCTGTTTCAATCGAATAGTAGGTTCCGAATCTAGTATGTTTTATGAAATTCTCAATCACTTCTGGTGGATATAGAAGATCGCCTTCATAACCAAAAGCATATACTTCAGCTTGTATTTGTGAGGCTGCCCTCTCCCAGCCACCGAGTTTATCCCCGATATCAAAAGCGTTCATCGCGTATAGAAGAGATACATAGCTCTCCACATCAAATCGTTTGGTCAATTTCTCCCCTTGATACGTAAGATAGGAATCTACTTGAAAGAACGGCTTACCTTCATCGTCTTTTTCTTTGATCTCTCTATTGAATCTCTCATTAAATAGTTTTGGTTGACGATACGTTAATAGCCCAGCCATACGTGCGATCTCCAAACCTGCTAATCTCTTTTCGCCTCTATAGTTACCACTCTTATACACAGGATCATTTTCGATCGCATGAAGGGCAAGTCTATTAAAAGCCACACCATAATCACTTAAGAAGGGAGTTGCCGCAAAGATAAATACTTTTTCTAAAAAATACGGAAACTGCACAGCCCATTCAAGTGCCTGCATACCGCCGAGTGATCCTCCCATGACCGCAAGAAGTCTCGGGATCCCTAAAATGCTAAGGGCCTGTCGCTGTGCGCGAACCATATCTCTTACCGTTACAAAAGGAAATGACTTTCCATAGTTATCTCCGGTTTCAGGATTCTTACTTGCTGGACCCGTTGAACCACTGCACCCTCCGAGTACATTAAATGTAATGACTTGAAACTGGTTTGTGTCTATATATTGATCAGGGCCAACTAATCCACGCCACCAACCTGGGTCTTCTTCTGATCCGTAAGCATACTGATTTCCAGTTAAAGCGTGGCAGAGTAAGACAACAGGGCCTTTAGCGTTACCTGTCTTCTCAAAAGCTAATTCGGCGTTCGGAATTACTTTTCCTGATTCTAGAGCAAAGTCACCGATTCTGACCTTCCCTATCTTTCTTGACGCATCAAGCAAGTTTTTGTAACTCACGGGCTTTCAGCTCTCTTCGCAATATTTTTCCGCTGATCTTTGTCTTTGGAAGCTCTTCTACGATTTCGATCTCACGAGGTGCGGCATGTGCAGCTAATTGGCCTCGAACAAAGATTCGGATTTCATCCAAAAGCTCTTTACTCTCGCTATATCCATCTTTTAGAACGATGAACGCTTTCACGATTTCTCCACGTATGGGATCTGGTTTGCCGATTACTCCTGCTTCGGCAACTGCTTTGTGCTCGATCAGTTTGCTTTCGACTTCAAAAGGTCCGATTCGTTCTCCCGAAGAATTAATCATGTCATCTGAACGTCCTTGGAAAAAGATATAATCATCTTCGTCTTTAATAGCTAGATCACCAGATACGTACCACTCGCCCCAACTAAAATACGAATCATATTTTTCAGGATTCTGCCAAACTTCTCTCATGATCGCCGGCCATGGAGCCTTGATCGCTAAATGACCTACGGCATAAGGAGGCAGTTCATTTCCGTCTTCATCCAATACGGTTGCGGTTATGCCAGGAAATGCTTTTCCCATCGATCCAGGCTTTATTGGCTCTGTTGGAAGGTTCACAATAAGCTGTGCACCAGTTTCCGTCATCCACCACGTATCATGAATTCTTTTTCCGAGAACGTTCTGTCCCCAATAGATCACTTCTGGATTCAATGGCTCGCCTACACTTAATATGTGGCGAAGCTTAGAGAGATCATAGTGTTCGGGAAGCTCATTCCCTTTTGCCATCAACATGCGAAAGGCTGTTGGAGCGCTATACCAAACTGTTACACCTGTTTTTTGCAAAGTTTCGTACCACGTTTCTGCTTTAAATCGCCCACCATGAATGACAATGGTAGCTCCGTTTAATAATGGAGCAAAAACGCCATACACCGTTCCTGTCACCCATCCAGGATGAGCCGTGCACCAATACACATCATCTTCTTGAATATCCAACACCCATCTGCCTGTAAGATATTGCTGCACCAACGCTCGATGAGCATGGATGATCCCTTTAGGTTTTCCAGTAGAACCAGAAGTGTAGTGGATGTTCAGACCATGTTCAGGGTCTACCCACTCAATCTGACTCTCAGTGCTTCCCACACTCTTCAACTCTTTTTGAAGCGAGATTTCACCTTTATCTCCTTCACCATCTGTTAGAAAGACCGTGTGAAGACTTGGGAGATCCTCTCTTGGTACACGCTGATACAACTCTTCATTTGTAAGCAAGAACGTTCCTTCACAGTCACTGATTCGGTCTCTTACTGCATCCGACATGAATGCTTCAAATAACGGACCCACAATAGCTCCAAGCTTTATGGCAGCTAACATCGCGATATGACAGTGATGGTGTTTTGGCAAGAAAACAAAAATAAAATCTCCGCTCTTTACACCATGCTTTTTTAAAACCGCTGCCCACTGATCTGTTGTTTCCTTTAGTTCTCTATAATTCATTTTTATTTCTTGTGAATCGTCTATATAATGAAGAGCTGTTTTTTCACCTCTTCCTTCTTCAACATGACGATCTACACATTCATAGGCCATATTCGTCTTACCATCACTTCGTCTATTGAATCTTTCGGTAAAAGTTTCCCAAGAAAATTCTGTATTCCTTTGATCTTCTGAAATATTATGTGTTCCTTCGACTGGATGAATGGTGGCTAGTTTTGTCATTGATGTTCACCTGCTGCTTTCTTTTCAACGTTTAATAGATGTAAGATGTGAGCTTTTTGTTTAGAAAGGTAACCGTCTCCACGGGTTCTCGGTCTTTGTTTTTCTATTGAAACTTCGCTATACACTTCACCTGGCTGACCTTTTAAGATAAAGATTCGGTCACATAAATAAAGAGCTTCATCAATATCGTGAGTAACTAAGATCATCGTGGTTTTCTTTTTTTGCCATATGGATAAAAGAAGATCTTGAAGCTGCATTTTAGTAAAAGCATCTAACGCACTGAACGGTTCGTCTAATAATAGAATTTCCGGTTCCGTAATAAGCGCTCTTGCTATTGCTGTACGCTGTGCCATCCCACCTGATAAATCTTTGGGGTAATGGTTCTCAAAACCCGTTAAACCTACTAGATCTAAATACGTTTTATATTTATCCGTATTCCTCTCTTCTTTTTTCAGTCCGAATGAAATGTTCTTTTTTACAGACAACCAAGGCAGAAGGCGAGGTTCTTGAAACATCATACCGATCTTATTATTCGATCCATTTTCTATTGAAATCGTACCTTCATACTGTTGATCGAGCCCTGATAATACGCGAAGCAATGTGCTTTTCCCACAGCCGCTCGTTCCTAGAACTCCAATAATCTCCCCTTCCTTTACAGAAAGGTTGATATCTTGAAACCCGGCCGTGCCATGATTAAACGTACGTTTTAAACGATTTACCTTCAGCATTTGTTTCCCCTCCTTCTATCCTTGATTGGTCATACTATCTTGCCATTTTAGTGAACGATGTTCGACCCATTTCAAAACGGCATCCGTTATTTTTCCTAAGACTGCAAATAGCAAGATGCTTGCAATTACCGTATCTGGTGAGTATGTGTTCTGACCTACCACGAGCAGATAGCCTAGTCCTTCACTTGCTCCCATAAGTTCTGCCGCTACTACGAACATCCACCCAAGTCCTAACCCGCTGCGCATACCTGTAATAAATGAAGGTAATGCAGCTGGCAATATAATGCGTTTTGTTAGCTGGTAAGGTGTGAGCTGATATATTCTTCCGACCTCAATAAGCTTACGATCCACACCTTGGATTCCTGCCACAATATTTAAATAGACAGGAAAAAATACACCTACTGCGATTAATGAAATCTTGGAAGGTTCTCCAATTCCCATCCAAAGGATAAAGAGCGGTACCCACGCGAGAGAAGGGATAGATCGAATGGCTTGAAACAATGGGTCTAATAGTCTTTCTGCTGTTTTTGCATAACCTACGATTGCACCGATTACAACCGCCGCTCCCGTTCCAATTGCAAATCCTAAGAATACCCGCGTCAGGGTAATAGAGATATGACCGAACAGTGAACCATCTTGATACATACTGATTATTTTTTCTAAAATAATGGTTGGTGCTGGCAACAGATGTGCGGCGAGAAGTCCTGTTCTAGCGGCGATTTCCCACGTTATTAATAAAATGATAGGCAAGATAGAGCCTATAAGGATTCCTCTTCCTAATTGGAATATGCCTTTAGAAGTTGAGAGCTTTTGAGGGGAAGCTCTCTGGGCTATTTTCCACTTATGAGTTTCAGAAATCATCGACACTTCCTCCTCTCTCTCTCCTTATTGGTTGATCACTTTTTCTGCGTACTTCGGGTTGATCAATTTCTTTACCAGATCTTTGATGTTAGTATCTTTTTTGACAATCTCTTCTTTTTGGAGTACTTCGCCTGCAGCCGATATAGCTTTTTCATGCTGTGATCCTGGAACAGGTTCCTCGAAGTTGTTTCGTTGCAGTTGTTTTTTTGCGACATCTTCTTTAATCCCCGCTTCTTCTGATAAAAGTTTTGCTGCTTCCTCTGGATGTTCAATCGTCCATTTTCTAGCTTTTTCGTAAAGTTCAACCACTTGTTCTACTTGCTTTGGATGGTTTTTCGCAAATTCAGAGCGTACGTTTAACGTGCCATACGTATTAAAATCTGGATTGCGATAAATGTACTTCGCTCCGGATTCAACTTCTGTTCTAGCCATATGTGGATCTAATCCAGCCCAAGCGTCCACTTGCCCTTTTAAAAGTGCGTTCGCTCCATCGGCATGTTGTAGATTTACGATCTGTACGTCTTTTGCAGAAAGGCCGGCATCTGCAAGTGCTCGTAGTAAAAAGATGTGCGGGTCCGTACCAAATGTTGCCGCTACTTTCTTGCCTTTCAGATCTTTTACATCTTTAATCGTTGATCCATCTGCTGCAACAAGTGCTGTCCATTCTGGCTGAGAATAGATATAGACTGACTCGATCGGAGCACCTTTGTCTTTTGCGATTAAAGCTGCCGCACCAGCTGTGGATCCAAAATCAACGCTATCTGAATTCAAAAACTCGAGCGCTTTGTTACTTCCTTGACTTTGAACCCATTCCACTTCAATGCCTTCTTTTTTGAACGCCTCTTCCGCCCAGCCAAACTTTTTAAGTGCTAGACTTGTTGGAGAATAAAAGGCATAATCTAGTCGGATCTTCTCTGGTTTTTCTCCCTCTTTTGCACTGCTTGAACAGCCTGCTAACACTAAAGCGCCAGCTAAGCTTAATGCCAGTGCTGCTTTCTGCCAGATCTTCAACATGTACTTCCCTCCACGTTTATCTCTTTTTGTATGGCTATTTTTGTGAGTTACTCTTGATAGTCGTTGACTTTTGCTCCAAGATGCTCGCTTTCCAATTTCTATTTTTAAAGTTCACACGCATACGTTGAAATGGTTCCTCTTAGTCGTTGTGCTTCTTTATACGTACATCTGTTATGAACAACATCAATTCCGGCTTCTTTCGCGATTCTTGCAGCTTCTGGCGAGATGACGCCTTCTTGCAGCCAGAACACTTTTGGCTGTGTGATCGCCGCTTCTTTTGCGAGCTCGATCGCCGCTTCTGGACTTCTAAATACTTGAACCACATCGATCGGAAACGGAATGGATTTTAAATCTGGATATGCTTTTTCATCTAGCACTTCTGTCTCTCTTGGATTAACCGGAACAATTTTATAGCCAAGGCGCTGCATTTTTCTAGCTAATCTATGGCTTGGTCTAGCAGGGTTAGAACTGAGTCCTACGATTGCCAGCGTCTTAGGACGTTGAATTTCTTGACCGTTCTCGATTGCTCGATACAGTGATGATTGCAATGCCCAACGAATAACACCCTCATCGTTAATCGTGATCTCTGTTTTATCCGATCCTATTCCTGTTGCTGTTTGTATCGCACGATCAAGATCATTCGTAAGATCTTTTACGGATTCAAGTCCGATCGATAACCGAATCAGCTCTTCTGTTACGCCTGTTGCTATTAATTCTTCTCCACTCAACTGCTGATGAGTAGTAGAAGCAGGATGGATGATCAATGATTTTGCATCCCCAACATTTGCAACGTGTGACCATAAGGAGATGTTGTTGATGACCTTACGTCCTGCATCTCGCCCACCCTTGATTCCAAAGTTTACGATCGAACCAAAACCATTGCTTAAATATTTTTTAGCAAGCTCATGACTTCTGTGCGAAGAAAGACCAGGGTATGAAACCCAATCTACTGCTGGATGTTTTTCCAGGTATTCCGCTACTTCTTGTGCGTTCTTCGCATGTTTTTCCACTCGTAGATGCAGTGTTTCTAAACCTTGTAAAAGAAGAAATGCATTGTGTGGACTCAAACATGCCCCGAAATCTCGTAAAAGCTGTACGCGTAATTTAGTCGCAAAAGCTAACGTTCCAAAGTCATTTGCGTATCTTAATCCGTTATAACTGTTATCTGGCTCAGTGAATCCTGGATATTTCTCTGAGTTCCAATTAAAGCGTCCTCCGTCTACCACAACACCGCCAATAGCTGTTCCATGTCCGCCTATCCATTTTGTTGCTGAGTGAATGACGATGTCTGCTCCATAGCTTAATGGTTTGGTTACATATGGCGTTGCAAACGTATTATCAATAATTAAAGGTACACCGCTCTCATGCGCAATTTCTGCTACTGCCTCAATATCTAATACGTTAAGACTCGGGTTACCGATCGTTTCAGCAAAAAATGCTTTCGTGTTTGGAGTAACCGCTTTTCTGAAGTTCTCAGGGTCTTCTGCATCTACAAACTTTACGTTGATTCCGTATTTTGGAAGAGTAGTAGAAAACAGGTTATAAGTTCCTCCGTATAAATTCGTAGCTGCAATAATTTCATCGCCTGCATGTGCGACGTTTAAGATAGCAAGAGCGATTGCTGACATACCGGAAGAAGTAGCGACAGCTGCAACACCATCTTCTAGAAGTGCAACTCTTTTCTCAAAAACATCAACAGTTGGATTTCCGATTCGGCTGTAGATATTTCCTGGCTCGTCGAGTGCGAAAAGGCTTTGCGCATGATCTGTATCAGAAAAAACATAGGAAGTAGTCTGGTAGACAGGTACTGCTCGTGATCCTGTCGTTGGGTCAGGCGCTTGCCCCCCATGTAATAGCAATGTTTCAATATCGTATCCGTCAAAAGATTTTGTCATTGTATTCGCTCCTTCTTATTATTCAAATAAAATCTATAGGAAAACTAGGGATAAAGATTATTGCTCTTCCCTTTTGCTATATTCAATTTTTAAAATGAAGTAAGTGACTAAGTGATGTTTGTGATTGAAGTATGATAAGGGGGAAAAAGAAAAACCCCCTTCCTAAGAAGAGGGTTTTGGTCCTCCTCTTATCTTTCAGATCAAAAACTAGATCTGTAGGAATTGGCACCTTTCCAAACCAAAATGTGGTTTGTTGGTTGCCGGGCTTCATCGGGCCTAGTCCCTCCGCCTCTCTGGATAAGAGATATTCAAATTATGTTTAACACATTAACGTGCTGATGTTTGTTTTGTTCTTGAATAGGATTATAGAGTATGATGTTTTAGAAAGTCAACTGTTTTTTGAAAAATCATAAAAGTTATACAAAAGAATGAGTGTTCAACTGTCAGCTTTGAATTAAGATTATGCCCATGCTATGCCGGTTATGCTAACTTTGTTCCACTTTTTTCATCAAACCACTGAAACTCTTCGATTTTTTTACAAGTACCGTTATTCGATTGGCAATTGCCTCTTTCTCTCCGAATCGGATTTTCTGTTCAGACGTTAATTCTTCATTCTGAAGCAGCTGCCAATGCGTTACAGTTAGATCAGTAAGTTGGATAAACTCCTCTTGTTTAACTCGACGCTTTACTGCTAGATCTCCATTAGAATAACCTTCTAAAAATCCGTCTGCCATTCTTTTCAATTGATCTTCATA
This sequence comes from Fictibacillus sp. 18YEL24, assembly GCF_015903855.1. GTDB lineage: Bacteria > Bacillota > Bacilli > Bacillales > Fictibacillaceae > Fictibacillus > Fictibacillus phosphorivorans_C. Next base: position 214,130 of record NZ_JACZDT010000003.1, on the reverse strand, counting down.
CCGATCAAATTCGTGCCGTGCATAACGCGGTGCATTAAAAAATGTTGGGAACAAGGTACGGTAATTATTAAGAAAATTCCCCGCCAGTGAATCACCACTATATAGGATCGGTAAAGGATCGATCAAACAGACAGTACCATCTGAATAAAGCAATACGTTCTCTGGAGATGTATCTTGGTTCGTAAGTACAATCGTATGATTCTCGATCTCTCTATCTTCCATACAGTTTTGAAGGTCAATCAGAGCTGATGGAGACACGGCACCATCATATGTATGAATAAATTTTTGAAAATCATCTATGTATTCCTTGTTTTCTTCTTTCATAGATTCAGAAACATCTGACTGAAAATTCCCTTCAATATGTTTTCCGTTCCATGAGAGATAACCGAACCCTTTTAAGCCATGATGTGCAGCATTCATCTTGCGAAAGAACTCACCAAGCTCTGCTCCGATATGAAACGCTTCTACAGCCGTTAGTTGATCAAGCTTGATTGCCTTTCCCGCATAAGATTCAACGGTAAATGTTCTGTCTTTTTCTACATGATAGTTGAAAAAAGCGGGGCAGATTCCTGGTTTAACTTGGTTAGCTAGCTCATAATATGCTCTAGTCCCTGCATATTCTGAGTGAATGGCTTCTTTATCAAACTCAACGTTCTTACCGTAGGCCTCTCCTTTCGGAAAACGAACGACCACAGCATCTCCAGAACGCAGCTGAACAAGATAAGCAAGATGCCACGCTCCTTCACCTAAATATTGAACTTGAGTCGGATCTTTAAGTTCTTCTAACCCACTTTTTTGCAGTGCATAATCAATCAAGTCAAATGTCTCTTTCATAAGAAGTTCCTCTTTCTAAAATTGAAAATACGTTACATGAAACATATATTCGGTGTCTGTCGAAAAAAATCCTTTTTTCTTAGGTTTTCTTGTAGGTCTGAAGCCTTATGGAGGGATAAGAAAAGGCGTATGAGGAATGTAAAAGCGGTGTGGCCGTGTATTTTCGTATGGCGCTCGTATTTTTCGTATGGCGCTCGTCCAGCGAGCCTAACAGACGCTGGACGAGCTCTTCAAGAACTTACAAAGTGCCGATTACCATCAATCAATCTACATATGTGACGATTTCTTCTACTGCTTTTCTTGCGAGTTTTTTCGGTTGATCTTGTGGATGCCCCAGTGAAATTACCATGTTGATCTGTTTCTTAGACGGAATTTCTAAAAAGTCGCGAATCGCATCTTGCGCAAGCAATACTGGGCCAGTCATCGGACAAGTACCAAGTCCACGCGCATGGGCTGCAAGCATCAAGTTTTGAATCGCTAAGCAGCTGCTCTTGATTCCTTCCTCTTCCCAAACCGATTCTTCAGCAAGTTCGATCGGATCAAAGATTTTTTCACGAAACTTAGACTCGTAAGGAGTGGCTAAACAGATAATCAACACAGGTGCCCCAGAGAACGCCGTCGCATACGGACCGAAAGAGCGCGTCAGCAATTTTGCTTCCTTCGTTTTGCCGTTCTCTTCAGCCCTTGCAGCCAATTTATGAATAGCATCCCACGTCATCTCTTCAATTTTCTTTACTTTATCTTTGTTTCGAATCACAATAAATTCCCACGTTTGTGAATTCGTGTCACTCGGGGCGTAACGGGCGCAATCCATGATTTCATAAATGTCTTCTTCAGCAACCGCTTGATCCGTAAACTTTCGAACACTTCTTCTGCCGTGCACGATTTCTTTAAAATCTTCGTATTTCATGATTGTCTCCTCTAGCACATGTATTGGATATTCTAAATGTATTATACAAAAGATTGGAACTCTCTACAAAATACGTAAAAGAACAGTGCTTATTTTGCACTGTTCTCTGTTGATTCTATATCTTTTTTCGTTTTAATTCTTAATCCGATTAGGATGAGTGAAGCTCCTAATAATACACTTACAATATGGATGGGATCCATATTAAGTGACTCCCTTTGAACATTTAACTTCTCTACGTACATTCCTAGCAGATAAGTACTGATCAGAACGATTATACCAGCAGTAATGAGTCCAGCCTTAACATATGGCTTCATGGAAAAACCACCTTTTCCCTTTTACATTTAACTTATTCTTAGGAAAAGATAGAATACCTTTATTCTTTAAAAACAAATTTAGCTAACTAATTGGCTTTTGCAAGATTCATCCGTTCTTCAACGAAAGAACGCACTTCCTCTTCAGCTTTTTTCTTGATAACAAATTCTACATATCTTTCACCTGTATGAAACCGAACTAATCCCCAGCTCGGATACCCCGGGTTTTCAGCTTGAAGCCCCGTTATCCAATCCACTGAATCAATCTGATTCCAATCATAAAATTTCGTTGCCGATACAACGCCCCTCTTGCCGATCGCTCCGCGCCATATTTGAGTAAAATAAAGCAGTGTTAGAAACACAAGTAAACAAATCATTAATACATTAACGGGCATTGAGAGTTTCAACAAACCAAAACCTTGTGTGATAATGACCACGATCATAATCTCATGTGTCCAAAAATTCTTTTGTGTATATTCTCCACTATAAGAAAGTCCATAGACAGGAACTGCTCTTTTTTTGTCTTTCACATTTTTCAAAAGGTAGTAAACGGCTGCAATGATTCCTAATACGATTAAGATTCCAAAAAACACATTTAAGAAAAGTTCCATGTTTAAACACCCCACGTATCTTATATACAATAATACGAATAAACAATGGAAAAAGTTTCAAAAAAGTGAAAAGACACCTTTTAAGAGGTGCCTTCAAAATCTACCTTTATTTTCGTTCAACCATCACTAAGATCTTGCCATCTTGTAAATCCTGCATGTATCTCTCTGCATCACTTTCCGAAACGTCCATGTTTTGAAGAATTTCTTTCATATCCGTCTCATCGTGATCAAACATTGCAGCAAACGGTCCAGCTGCTAAAAGTGGTCCGACCCCTGGTACTCCGAGGCCAGGAACAGCAATCCCTCCGCCGATACCTGTTAGAAAACCTGCGATCGTGCCATATGTCGCACTGTCTGCATCATCTTCTGTAATCTTTCTTTCGTTTACATGTGTCTCGTCTGCCACATGATCAACCATCTCATCATCTTTCGCAACGATCGAAATATCAGATGGATGATATCCTTTTTCGACCAATGCCTTGATTGCGCCAACCGCTTCTTCTTCTTTCGTATATGTACCTATGATATCTTTTTTCATTTGGTTTCCCTCCAAACGCTTCTTTACAAGTAGGTTCCCCTGTTAAGCATTTTTTAAACGGTACTCAATCTTGTTCAAACCAACCTTTTTTCTTGAACCAAATGGACATAACAGCTCCTAAAAAGACCATAAAACCAAGTACATAGAAGTAACCATTCTTAGTTTGAAGCTCAGGCATGTTTACAAAGTTCATCCCATAAAGGCCCGCAATAAAGGTTAACGGCATGAATATCGTTGTAATTACAGTTAATGTTTTCATGATATTGTTCATACGGTAAGAGTTAAGAGAGATGTAATTATCACGAATATCAGATGTCATCTCTCTCGCTGAAGTCATCATATCGGTTAACCTCAGGAGATGATCATATATATCATGAAAATAGGACCTTTCATCCGCATCTAAACCCACTCGTTTTGATTCGAGCATCCGATACAGAAGCTCGCGCATAGGTACGACAGTTTTTCTTAATGTTAAGAGATCTCCTCTAATATCAAAGATCTGGTTAATGATTTTGGGTGCTTCATCATCTTCGTTGCTTTCGATGGAAATTACCCGTTCTTCTAATTCATGCATAATGGGAAAATACATATCTACCAGTTTATCCATCATCTTATGAAGAAGTTCATTTTTACCTAGTTCAGGCGGAATCGTCTCGAGCCCACTTAAATACTTCCATACAAAATCAATCTCTGGAACGTTTGTTTTATGATACGTAACCACACAGTTTTTTGTTGTGAAGATATCAACCTCAGTTGCTTCAAGTGTGTTTTTGTCTAAAGCGTGAACCACATAAAACAGGTGATCTTCATAAAATTCAACCTTTGGACGTTGCAAGGCATTCACACAGTCCTCAACAGCAAGAGGATGGAAGTCAAAAAAAGTGCGCAATAAATTGGTTTCACCAGATGTCGGACAGTCAAAGTCAACCCAGAACCAATCAGGCTTCATTTCATTGATTTGCCGAAACGGTGGATTGATGATTACTTTATGATCGATGATAGCGATTGTACGGACCATGATTACACCTTCTTTCACTTATTATCATTTCCCTAATTTCTTTAACTTTTTTCAGTGGTTTGAAACATTTGTTTAGGTATGTAGCATTTATCTACAATAATCGATGCTTTTTATTTTGACAATAAAAAAACTACGATCTTTTAATGATCAATAAACAACTTTCTATTTTCCTTAATCTGTTAAAATATAGTGAAGTAAGATATGGGGGGATTGTTAGTATTGAACAAAAGAATGGTACTATCTTTTGCCTTTATATTATTGATAGTTTCAAGTGTTTCCGTTTATAAATTCGTTCTTGAGAAGCACCGTTACTCATCTGTTTCTATAGTTCCCGAGCATCGCAAAGACCTCCCACTTTACGAGGGATTAGAATTTCAAGATCATTATTATTTGATTAAGGGCAATCATTGGTATGAGATTTATAAATTTTATAGAGATACTCTTCCGCACCATGGATGGAAGCCCGTTTATAAACATGCCTCTATAGAAGATTGGGGAGGATTTATGTTGAGGTTCCAAAAAGGTGATAAAGAACTCCATATTGATGGAGGCTGGCACCCAAATGTTAATGAAACAGAAACTACTTTTGACCTTAATCCTGTCCACCATTAAACATAATAAGTAGATGAAAAATTTATTTGTTAATATTGATGGAATCCTAACCGTATGTTGAGATGTTTAAATAAACCCTTAGCCACTTGAAACCGCCAAGGGTTTTTACTATGCGTTTTTTTGATTCGCCTCAAGCAGTGGCTCGTACATCATGATGGCATGATTCTCGGTAACATATTCATCATCGATCTGTTTTCTTTGACGGTTAAATACTTTGCGATGAATCAAATTATGTCTTAAATATCCACCCCAATAAGCAGGCGTGATCCAATGTTCCTTTTCATACACTTCATACGATTGCAGTGGTTCTTGATCTGTCCGCCATTCTCCCACAAGGTGAGTATCCGTTAAAAATAAGTGAAGCTGGTAAGGCTGATTCGTCGTGTTCTTAATCTGCAAGTCTAAGTAGTTATAAGCACAAGTCGCTCCGCTTCCAAACGGCTGTGTACGCTTCGAGTCTGGAAACACATCATAACTGTGTCGGTGACGCTCTGTGACAGAGAGCGGTGTATGCAGGGTCATCCAATAGATCAAGTTTGAGAGCTGACACAGGCCACCACCCGTACCCTTCTTAAATTTTCCGTAAAACAAGACCATTCCATCAACATACCCTTTTGAGCGTGTTGTCGTTCCAATGCTTTTCCAATACGAAAATGTTTCCCCAGGTTGGATCACGATACCGTTTAATTGTTTGATAGCAATCCTGAGGTTCTTCACTTTATTATGCTGATACCACATCTCTACATCTTTTAATTTCCGAAGAAGAATCGTCTGATGTGAAAAATGAACATAGGGCAGCTGTTTATTCTTCCTTGTTTTGGCGTACGTCTTTTCATCTGTAAACCACTCTATATATCTTCTAAGCATATAATACTTTTTTCCTAACGAGATTCGTAATGCCGAACGCCGTTTCGGACGCAGGTCAACATGGTTCATTTCCTTACTCCTTTTGCTCAATTTCATTATGGGAAATAAATTGTTTGGGGTCAGACCCCATTTCCCATTATCTTCTAATTCTTCATTTGTCATTTATTTTCCTTTGGTGCTTGCGTTATAGTGGGGATATTACAAATAAAAATTTACTTCATAAAGTTTATATTTTATGATGATAGGTAGTTTATAGAGTTGGAGGAATTATTGGATGCTCGACAAATCGTTTTTACAGATGAATACCGTATTTATAAGCATCCTCATCGAGGCACTTCCATTCGTTCTGATCGGGGTGCTTATCGCTGGTGTCATACAGATGTTTGTCACTGAGGAGATGGTGGCACGTATCATGCCTAAGAATAAGATAGGTGCTGTTTTATTCGGGGCTGTTTTAGGTGCAATCTTTCCGGCGTGTGAGTGCGGAATCGTACCGATCACAAGAAAGCTGATCGAAAAAGGTGTTCCTGTTTTTGCGGCCATACCTTTCATGCTCACAGGTCCGATCATCAACCCTGTCGTTTTATTTTCAACGTATGTTGCGTTCGGAAACAGATGGGAAGTTATGATCTATCGAGGCTCTCTTGCCATGATTGTTGCTGTTTTATTAGGTTTTATCCTTGCCGTTCAATTTAAAAATGTAAAAGTACTTAAGAATGAATTAGGTGCTGTTTCCCGCTCACCGTTTAACAACGAAACGGCAGCAACGGTCTCATCGCCAAAGATTTCTTTTTATAACAAACTAAAAGGTACGTTCGTGCATGCTGTAGAAGAATTCTTCTCTGTCGGAAAATACTTAGTAATCGGTGCTTTGATTGCTGCGAGTATGCAAACGTACGTAAAAACATCAACACTTCTAGAGATTGGACAAGGTGAAGTATCATCTTCTCTTGTGATGATGGGATTAGCCTTTATCCTCTCTCTTTGTTCAGAAGCTGATGCTTTCATCGCGTCTTCGTTTCAAAGTACATTTACAATCGGTTCGATCGTTGCGTTTCTTGTCTATGGTCCGATGCTGGATGTGAAGAACGTCCTTATGATGCTAGCGGCTTTTAAGAAAAAGCTCGTTGTTAGTCTTGTTGTATATATCACGATCCTTGTTCTAGTCGGATCTCTATTTCTTTAAAGGGGGTGCACATCTATGATTCGAATCCTGATCTTAATCGGATTTACCTTTTTGTTCATGCATCTGCATGCTACAGGGGATATTAGCAAATATATTAACATGAAATATTCATATATCTCGTTCTCTGCCATATTTATTCTTGGCTTTCTTACGCTCGTTCAGTTCTATATTTATGGAAAGAGTGATGATGGTGAACATGAACATGATGATTCATGCACACCTGATTGTGGACACGATCATCATAAAAAACCTTCTCGACTAAAAAATGTAACTGTAAACAGCATACTCATTTTCCCCATCATTTCTGGGTTATTCTTTCCTATCGCCTCTCTTGATTCTGAAACCGTAAAAACGAAAGGGTTCCACTTTAAAGGCCTTGAGAACGAAGGGGATTTTGGTGAGCACCAGTTTTTAAAGCCGGATACCAGTGTTTATTATGGAAAAGAAAGCTATAATTCTGTTATGGATAAAGAACTTAAGCCATTTACAAAAGGAAATCAGGTTGTACTTAACGATAAGAACTATCTAAAAGGCATGGAGAGCATCTATTATAAACCTGGCATTTTTCTCGGAAAAAATGTTCAGTTCAAAGGGTTTACTTACAATGCAGAAGATCAAACTGCTAAATCGAACGAACTTTTCCTTCTACGTTTTGGAATCATTCACTGTATTGCCGATTCTGGCGTTTTTGGCATGATGGTCGAATTCCCAAAAGGCACATCATTTCCTAATGACAGATGGATCGAGATTGAAGGGAGTATAGAAACCCAATATTATCAACCGTTTAAAGCCGATATTCCTTATGTAAAAGTGAAGGACTGGAAAGAAATAGAGAAACCAAAAGAAGAATATGTGTATCGAGGATATTAAAGGAACCGGACATTTTACGTCCGGTTTTTCTTTTTGCTTATATATTTTGCGATCGTATTAAATTCACGACGATTTCGCCGAGCTGTCTTCCAAGTGACAGCCCCTCATCATTATCTACTTTAAAATGGACACCAGCATATAACCTAGACATCGCGCACTCTTCCATGAGCCAGTGAATGCGATTTCTTTCTTGAGGAAAATAATAGCTTAGTATGGGTTCAGAACACCCTGCCATAACAGCATGTGCCGAAGGATAACCAGGAAAACTAGGCGTCATCAACACTGTCTTTAAGTTTTGGTCGTATTGACAGGGTCGAGCTACATCCCAAAGATATTTAAAATGCCACGTGATGACGAAAGCATCATTGATTGCAGCTTGATAAAACGCTAAAAATCTAGCAGCCTTTGTTGAAGCAAGTCCATATGTTTCCATCATCTGAAATACGACTGGAATGATCTGTTTATTCACCTCTCCGGCAGCCCACATTTGTGCAATGCGTATCTGTTCAGGTGTGATCTGCTGCATCACCTGTTGCACAATTTGAAGTTCATTGGCCCAATTAATAGTATTAGGATCCTTGATTCTCCACGTGATTTGATTACGAAACGGATCCAAGAATGTATTACTTTCTCGTGTTATAAAAAACATCGGCCAATTACCTGCTTCTGGCGTTACGGGTGTCGGGGGATAACTTTCACCCGGATAAGGTATTTTAGACCACCTCAAATAATTTCTCATCTCATCCCCCCTGTTTCACGTGATACCCCATGTTATGTGAAGGGACAAAATGATTAGAACAAAGTCATAATCTTAAAAGTGGTTAAACAAACATTTTCTATTCATATAGGAGATTAAGAGTAATTGAAGTTCCCTAAGTGCCGTATATACATATACTGTTGTATAGTTGGCCGAGCTCTAACAGCTTGTGGCAGCTTTTTCAGTTGAAAGTTGGTGGAAGATTTGAAGAACGTAATAAAAAATGAAGTGTCCTTTAATGTGACTGACGATAAACAGTTCGCATCCTTTTGGAACAAGGTGTTTCCTAATCATTGGGAAGACTTTACGTTTCAAGTTTTGGATCATTTCTTACATCCGGACCGAAATTATTTAGATATAGGCTCTTGGATCGGACCCACTTTACTCTATGCAGCAAATAAGTCGAAACATTCGTTTGGCATTGAACCTGATTCAGTAGCCTATGAAGCATTGAAAACAAATATTAAGCTAAATCCAGAACTCAAAGAAAAAATTACGACTGTTAACAAAGCTCTATCTTATAAATCAGGGACGATGAACTTATATAAACGAACACAATTTGGTGATTCTAGTTCAAGTTTAGTTCGATCATTATCAGATGATTTTCAAACGGTTTCTGTAAGTACTCTTAAAGAATTAGTGTCTGATTATAAGATTACAGATCTCGCACTCATTAAAATGGATATTGAAGGAGGAGAGTATCTCCTCATTCCTTCTATGCAGAAATATTTAAAACGGTACAAGCCGCCTTTATATCTATCACTTCATCCTGAATTTCTAAAAAGCTCGATGAAAAAGAAATGTTCATACTTTTCGGAAAGAAAACTACGTAAATCTTATATAAAAAAAGTAAAAAAACTTATACAAAGTTTAGATATGTATGACTACATTTATTCCTCTCCTTCAAAGAGAATCGAAAAATCAAAATTACTTCAAGCTCTGTTAAAGAATGATGACCCGATCGAACTGCTTTTCACAACCACTGCCTTAACTTTAGATCAACGATAAGGTGTTGCCGAATGCGCACCTTTCCCTTTCATTCATTCCCTCTATTCAATCGGCTCCTCATTTGGTATCATTTTCCTTAAAACATGAGGAGCTGATTATAATGACTTTGCTTAAACAATCGTTTAACTTTGTGGCTGATTCGTATGAAAAGTACCGGCCAACTTATCCCCAAGAGCTTTTTGAGGACATTATTCGTTATGCAAACCTTGATGAGGATCATACCCTTTTGGAAATAGGAAGTGGGACTGGTAAAGCTACAGAAGGTTTTGTTAAAGAAGGCATCTCAACCATCACTTGTATTGAATATGGCCTAAACTTAGCTCAGCTCACTCAGAAGAAGTTTTCATCGTATCCAGATCTTCGCGTAATCCATTCAAGTTTTGAAGATTGGAATCATCCAGAAAAGGTCAAATACAATCTTGTTTTTTCTGGAACAGCTTTTCATTTTATTCCTTATGAGACCGGGTATCAAAAAGCCGCCTCTCTTTTGAAAGATGATGGGGTATTAGCGCTCTTCTGGTTTGTTCATATTCCTTCTTATGAACCCGTGTACGTTTCTATTCGTAAAGCGTATGCATGCTTTGCTCCTCACTTAGAAGACAGCCATGCTCCTACCCTTGCTGAATTTATTGAGAAACAAAACAAACAGACGATGGCATCAGGAGCATTTCAAGATTTACAAACACATACATACACATGGAACCAAACCTATACAGCTGAAGAATATGTAGGATTATTAGATACACATTCTGGTCACCAATTATTAGATCCTGAACAAAAAGCATTGCTCTATGAAGAAATAAGAAATGCAATCCTAACGCAAAATTCAGGTGTGATTACAAAAACACATGCAGTTGCATTATTCTTAGCAAAAAAGAAGTGAAATTTTTAAAAACTATAAGCATTCCCCTTCAAATGTCCTGTTCTCTCTTTGTATGATATATTCCTAGGAAAGCTGTACTATTGTTTCGACAATTAAGAGGATATTTATCGATTGAGAGAGAATTATGGAGAAAACCAAGAAGGGAGGAAAAAAAATGAGTGAAGTGATCATCCGTCATCTTGTGAAACGTCATTTCACAAAGAAAAACATACAAGATCAGCATCTTCAACAGCTGCTTGTACATTTTCTTCTTTCAGCAAGGAAAGATAAACATTAAAAAAGATAAAGATATCGCCATCATATAATTCTTTTATTAAACAAGAGTATCTGATTTTTAGCAGATACTCTTTCTTATTTATGGGTGTTTAATGCTTTCGTTAATATTTTCAGAGCTTGCATGATCGTGTTTCTTTCAAATTCAGAGAGTCCTTCGATATTTTTATTGAGACGTGTACTCAAGATCGTATTTAAATGAGATAACGTACGAACTCCTTTTTCACTTAATAGAAGAAAAGAAATTCTTTTATCACTTGGATTCACGCATTTTTCAACAAGACCCATTCTCATTAATGATTTCACTTGCCTGCTGAAGGTCGTTATATCCACCCCAACGTTATCTGCAATGTGTTGCATAGAAGGCTTTGAGTGTTTACTGATCTCATAAAGAATATGACTAAGTGCTAAAGTCAAATCTTCATCTACCAAGCGACAACTGTTCTTTTGTATCGTTTCATATCTTCTACTTAAATTCTGCAGCAGATCTCTGACATCCTCCACAATTAAGCACCACCTTGTATCCACTATAAGGTATACGCCGAATTATTAAAATATTTTTAAAATAGCCTTAAAGTCAAAATAGGTTTTTTTACCTATATCCCTTCAAGGAATATACTCTTTTTTTGGCGTATTCTGTAGATTCGAGAGTGTTTTTAGTAGAAAAGACTTATCCACATACAAGAAATAAGGTTTAATTGTTATTCTATAGGGGTACCCCATAGTTATAGAGATAAAATTTGGCAATTAAATGTTTGGGGGTATCATTGAATATGTACAGAGTGGAGCAGAAACGCAGCAAATTAGGTATGTGGCTCGAACAGCATAATAAAGATACTGATTGGTTGACCCGAACGTCTGGTATCGAAAGACAAACGATAGAAGAGCTCGCCTATAATCCAAATAAAAATCCAAGAATGATATGTTTACGGAAGATATTATATGCGGTAAAAAAGGTTGATCCTACTACTAAACTTAGTGATTTATGGGATATGAACTAATACAAGCACCTCAGACTAAAATGAGGTGCTTGTTTTTTTATGTTAATCTTTATTCAATAAATCATCTACTTTTGAACGCATAGAACTCACTACTGTTTTTTTGTATCGAACAGCAAGTAACAGCACAATTAGTCGTTTACGTAGAGACAGTTCATAATAACGTGGATTCTCTTTAAGGAAACTCTTAATGATGGAAAGCACAGTTGGACTCACTTTATTGAAACGTTTAACTTCCTCCTCCTTTTTTAGAAATCTTAAGCTCTGTAACCAATCCTTTATGTCTGTTGTTCTAGGATGTTCATCGATCATACATAATGCATACTTACTTTTTGTGTGTTTTGTTAAATATTCATATCGATCATTACCGCTAATAACACTGTACCCCGTTTTCTTATCTCTCTTTACTACAAGCATATGCATAGAGTCCCACATTCGATTTTTTAGCATCTTCACGTGTTCCGTTAATTTTACCGTATAATCCGGCTTTATTTTAGATAGAAGAATATATTGAACATTCAACTTCATGCTATATCTCCTCTTTCCTGTGGAGCATCGTGTAAGTATTCTATGACAGTAAGTGTGCAAATGGTGCCTATGGATAATCGTCTAGGTTAGTTTTGAAAGTAGTTGATTTCCGCTATAGGTTGTTGTTTCCACAGGCAGACGTAGCTACAATATGAAACAACTTTAAGCAATAAGTAAAAAAGCCACTCCCCGCACGTTTTTTGCTAACGTAACGAGGAGTGACTCTTAAATGTTTTTATGCAGCTCTATTCTTCCGAATAAAATTACGAATATCACGATTTCCGATAAACTTCTTAGACTGCTCACACCAAAGCTTAAACGTCAATGATTTTAAACTAGTAAGAAGCGTAAGCGTTGGTACATCTTGAAGTCGTGGATCACTTTTATGTGCTTTTTCCAAGTGATAGTTCGGCACACGAGAGTTCAAGTGATGCACATGGTGAAAACCGATGTTCCCTGTAAACCATTGTAATACTTTTGGCAGTTTATAAAACGAGCTTCCTTTAAGAGCAGCTTCAACATAGTTCCATTTTTCGTTATGTTCGAAATACCCATCTTCAAACTGATGCTGAACATAAAATAACCAAACTCCTGAGAAAGTTGCAATGTAGAAGATCGGCAATTCAACTAATAAGAAAGCTTTCCAGCCAATCGTAAATCCAACTGCTAATACGATTGTTACTAGTGCGATGTTCGTTAACCAAACATGTATTTTTTCTTTCTTTGAAGCATTCTTTGCATTAAATCGATAATCGATCAAGAAAATATATAGTGGTCCGATCAAAAAGAGCACGATCGGGTTTCGGTATGTTCTGTATTGTAATCGTTTAAACCAAGAAGCTTCTGCGTACTCTTGAAGCGTCATTGTCCATACATCACCAACCCCACGTTTCTCAAGGTTTCCGTTCGTTGCATGGTGTGTTGCATGGCTATTCTTCCATTGTTCATATGAACAAAACGTAAACAGACCTGTAAAAATCCCCACGATCTGATTAGCTTTTCTGCTTTTGAAAAATGAATAGTGTGTGCAATCATGAAAGATGATAAATGTTCGAACTAGAAAGCCGGCTGCTGGCACTGCACAGAGAAGTGTCAACCAAAATGATATATTTAAACTCAAATAAGCCAATACCCATAGAATTAAGAATGGTCCTACTGAATTAACTAACTGCCATACACTTGCTGATATACGCGGGCGCTCAAATGGTGCTAATTTTTTCTTCCATTCACGAATGTCGTACTTCGAATGTTCGCTCATTAAATCAGTCTCCTTTAACTTCACATCTTCACTATCTTATCACATATTCTGAATTTAGCACCCACCTATATTTGTCGAATTGTGAACATATTATATGACTTGGTACTAAAACCACGTAAAAACCGGCCTCTCACAAGGGAGAAGGCCGGAAAATAAAATGTTATTTTTTATTTTTTTGCGTTGATATAAAGTTTGCCTGATGCTCTTTCGCTCGTTTTGTTGCCATAATCATCTGAAGCGATTACTTCAACTACTGCACCTGGTGCTTTAACATTTGTAGTTGCTGTGTAGTAGCCTTCGTAATGACCTTCAGATGTTTCACGCATTGGAAGCTCAGTTGCGTTCGCCACCCCGCCAGCATTTGTTAGCGGCATATGGATAACGAATACTGCATCCAATCCTGGCGCACTGTCGAATTCGATCTTCACAGACTCTCCGCTCTTCAGCTCTTTGTCTGTGTCTGGTTTCAAGTTTTCAACTACTGGCGCTTCAAATTGCGCATAAACGGTTACTGTCTTAGAGTGGCGATTTCCAGCTTTATCAAGCGCAACCACTTTGATCACATTTTCTCCTTCATTTAAGAGCATGCGGTGACTATAGTTACCGTTTTCATCAACTTGGGCTTTTTGTCCGTTTACTTTTACCCAATCTATGTTCGTTTCATCAACTGTACCTTTTACAGTTACAGATTCACGATTTGTCTTTAGACCATCAGCCGGTGATGTGATGCTCACTTTTGGTTTTGTTTGATCAAGCGTCACTGTCACTGGTGCGGATTCATCTGTTGAACCGCTCTCAGTGAAGGCTTTAGCCGTTAAGGTGTTTGCACCCTCTTCTAACGTAACTTCAGCAGAGAATGTACCTTCGTTTGTCGTTTCTGCAGTAGCTACTTCCTCTCCATCTCTGTAGATTTCAACAGTGGTGGTCGGAGCAGCGTTACCTGTTACAGTTACTTTTTCTTCGTTTGTAAATGATCCATCGACTGGAGAAGTAATGGATGGTGCCGTTACTTCATAGTTTACAGTCGCTCTGATCATATAGTTACCTTCTTCTTCTGGAGATTGAGACCATGCTCCACTCAAGCTCTGGAAGCTTCGTCCTGACCACTCTCCATCTTCATCTGTTGCAAGACCTGGTGTGTTCGGGTTCGCAAAGTTTTGGATATACACCATATAGAAGTCTTCTTCGACCATGATGCCGTGCTGACTTAAGTCAACATGTGTCCACTCGCCGTTACGTAATGCTGTAGCATCAAACGGTCCTGCGAGCTTTTTACCTGGTGTCCCATCCGGTCCACTTGCATCGTATACAGCTACTTGGAATGCTGTTCCACCTGGTACTGGCCATTCAGTATCCCAGAATCGGAATAGTCCTCCAGTTACAGCCGCTTTTTCATTACCATCTGCTAAAGACATCTTAACTGCCCAAGCGTTTCCTGCAGCATTCCATGCACGTGCATTTTCAGCTGTACCATCGTCATACCCAATCTCACCCGGGTAACCGATGAAAGGCTTTAACGCGATGTCTCGATCTGTTGTTTCGCCACCAGAAACGGTAACAGAAACTTCTTCTCCATAATAAGAAGGTGCAAGAACTTTAAGCGTGTATTCGCCTTCATAGGCAGAGATCTCATACGTACCATCTTCATTCGTCTGTACAGGTGCAATCGCAGCATCTTCCATGAGCATCACAGTAGCTCCTGCGATCGGTTCTCCTGTCACCTCATTCGTAACCGTACCTGACACGGTTCCTCTTGGAATTTCTTCAAGTGTAAAGTTCGCACGTGCTGTTCCGTCTGCTTCTAGTGTGATTGATTGTGTTTGCGAACGGAAACCATACGCCTCTGCTTGTACAGTATATGTTCCTGCAGCATGCGTTAAGCTATACGAACCATCTTGAGGATTCGTGTAAACAGAACGTCCTGTTTCAAGAACACTAACTTCTGCACGCATCGGAAGTGCTAGTGGAGCACCCTTACCATCTTTTGAAGGTTCTTTTTCAGAAGAAGGTTTCATCGGCTTGATTTTAGATGGATCCACTTTTGGTTTTGCTTGAGACATAGGCGCTTTTCCAACTGCTGGTCCTCCGCCAAGTTTTGCTTTTTTCGTTGGTGTAATCGGCTGGTCATGCAACTTCACATCATCTAGGTACCAGCCCGCTTTAACGACTGAACCGTCAGAAGTTACATTGAACGCAACGTAAATGCGTTGACCTGCATATTCACTTAAATCTACTTCTCCGTCAATCCAACCACCTGAAGTAGAGTTTACGCGAAGCTTTTGAGTCCAGTTTTCCATATCTGTCGATACAAACACATGACCGTAATCATAGTTACGCTCTAGATCGTGCCACTGTTTAAACTGAAGGTATGTGTTCCCTTCAGGAAGGTCAACTGGAGGCATAACAAGTGTCATGTTAGCACTGTTCGCATAGTTTCCAGCAAGGCTTGAAGCATATACCTTTTCACCTGAGAATGCTGCACCAGGTCCGCTTGTTGGTACACCATGCTCCCAGCTGTTATTTGCTCCAAAAGATGTCCATCCTGTAGGATTTCCTTCAAAATCCTCACTGTATCCTGAAGAGATTCCAGGTAGCAGTGCAACTGTATAGTTATCAGTTGAAACGGAACTTCCTCCAAAATCGATGGCTGTCCATTTATAGACAATGGAATCACCCGTTAATGCTGATCCTGGAATAGAAGCGCTGTACGTACCTGATTTATAATCTCCACTTGTACGTTCAGCAGCCACATCTGTCCAGCTTCCGTCTTCGTTCTGATAACTTAATGCAACTGAAGTGACACTAATGTTATCTGAAACTTCTGCTTCAAGATTTAACGGCATCTCCTTGTAAGATTCAGTTGGTCCTTCATGTGTAATGGAAGGAGCTTCATTGTCTTCTCCTTCTTTCGTTACAGTTCCCTCAATTCTTCCTAATCCAGTTACTACTGAAGATACGGCTGTAAATGCGTTCACAAGTCCATGTCCATATCCATTGTTCGGAGATTCAGGGAAAGTCGCATCTGTAAGAGGAGTGGCTGAATTCAACAAGATCTCTTCAAGCTCTTCAACAGTCAGACTTGAATCAGCTTGCTTCAATAAAGCAACTACTGCTGAAACGTGTGGTCCGGCCATTGACGTACCATTCCAACCACCTTCATATGCACTTCCAGGAACCGCTGACCGGATATTTACTCCCGGTGCTGAGATTTCAGGTTTTGTCTCGTCATATGGAGAAGGTCCTTGAAGTGAGAAACTTGCTAAAGTGTTATTGATATCTGTTGCACCTGTTGCAAAAGATTCTGGATAGTTTGCTGGAGTTGCAACTGATCCAGGCCCACCTGGGTTAAAGATCGTTGTGTTACCTGCAGAGAATTCTGGGAAAATCTCAGCAGATCGCCAAGCTTGAACCATCTCTCTGTACCATTCATCAAGTCCTGCTCCGCCACCCCATGAGTTGTTTACAACATCTGGCGCTTTTTCAGGGTGCGGATTACCTTCTGCATCTTTTGGCGCTAAGATCCACTCACCGGCTTCAAGAAGATCAACATCTGATCCACCTGATGCAGAGAACGCTTTTACAGCAATCCATTTTGCTCCTGGAGCAACACCGATCTGATTGCCTCCGTTCGGTTCAGCACCTACCATTGTTCCCATCGTATGTGTACCATGTCCATCATCATCATATGGAGTAGCTTGATTACCAACAGGATCGAACCAGCTGAACTGGTGATCTGCTGCATCTGGATTTTGAGGATTGTATCCGCGATACTTTTCTTTTAGTGCGGGGTGGTTCCATTGAACACCTGTATCGATATTGGCAACAACTGTACCAGCTCCATCAATACCCATTCCCCAAACCTCAGGAGCACCTACACGTTCGATATTCCATTCAATAGAAGAAGTATCGTTTTTCGGTTGCACCTGTAGTGATGACTTTGGAAGTTGCTTTTCTGGAAGCTTTACAGAACTTACAGGTTGAATAAGCTGTCTTGTTTCATTCGGAAGAACTTTTTCAACTTCTGGAAAAGCTGCGATTTCTTCCATTACTTCTTTTGTTGCCGTAACGGCCATACCGTTAACAACATAAAAAGATTGGATTTTTTCAGCTTTACCTGCTTTTTCTTGTTTTTCTAAGTATTTTTTCGTGTGCTGTTGAGTTTCAAGCGCATTGGCGCGAAGTGTGGAAACGATCGTAGAACGTTTCATTAATTTTGTTTGATTAGAAGAAAGTTTTTGAGATTTAGCTTCTTTAGCAGCTTTTTTTGCCACTGCAGCCGTATCTACTTGTTCTTTGAACTTAATGAGGAATGTAACTTTATCCTTCTTGCTGAATTGCTCGTTCAGTTTCTTTGCAACCTTGCTCGTCTTACCGTCTAATGCTGCCTCTTTCGCTGAAGTAGAAGCCTTACCTTTAGTAGTTGCAGCATTCGATTGAGATGGGAACATCATTGGAACAATCATTAAAAAAGCTAAAAATACGGATAGCCATCGTACTTTTCTTCGTTTTTTACTCATGTAACTTTTCCCTCCCTGGTCTATTTGTTTTTGGTTGATCTAACCTAGCAAGAATTCTGTCACACCTCCTGTACTTTTTATGAAAATATAGTAATTCTTTGTTGTTATATAAAGGTTAACGGAATGACTCTGTAAGATTATGTAATATTTTGTCGCAGAAAGTACTAGTAATTGGAAAATAAATCCTTTGTATGACAGCTATTTTACTAACTCGTGACTTTTGGTTAGTCATTTTTTTCTATATATTATTTTTTTTCAGATTACGAAACTTATGGCACGGTACATATCTACTTATTTTTGTAATATAAAATAACCGAAGTGAAAAATGAGGACTCAGTCCCTTTATCGGTGTTAAAAATAAACTAGATTAATTCCAATATTTTCTTTGTTTTTTACAATGGCAGTGATATAAGAAGATTCGCCAATCCTTCAGTGAGGCATTGTTCCTTTCTTAGATGCAGGTCTTATGTCGGAAAAAGCGGTATATTTTCCTATTAAAGTTACAAACTATTAATTGAAATACTATGGTTTGTAACAATATCTTCAGTTCAATCTCTATAAAATGTCGGTTTTTGACAAGGGTTCTCTCGTAAAGAATTTTGATGTAAACAAAAAAACCTTCCTCTAAACGAGGAAGGCAATGATTATTCTGGCCGTTCTAACGAAAAAGTTTCTCCAAGCTTTACATAGTTCGTTCCTGCTAATCTGCCAACAGGCTTTAGCTTATCAGCATCTATTCTACCATTCTGATAGAGTTCATCTGATATATGATAATGAACAACTCTTCCGATTAATAGATCAGTAGAGGGCTTGTCGGGTGTACCACCAAGTGGAATAATCTGTTCAACTATACATTCCATGCGTATTTTGGATTCAGCGATACCTGGAACTCCTACTTTGACCGATTGAGCTTTTGTTAAATTTGTAAGTTCAACTTCGCTCTGATCCGGCTCAAGGTTGGCAGCGGTTTGATTCACAGCATTAATATACGTTTCGTCTGGAATATGAACTACGAATTCACCTAGCTCTTCTGCATTTCGTGACGTATCTTTTTGATTACCATCTTTCCTCCCAACGGATATGGCGATCAGAGGAGGATCGGAAGTTAACGCATTAAAATAGCTGAATGGTGCAGCGTTTAGGACACCATCTGATGATAGAGTGGTAACGAACGCAATCGGTCTAGGAATTATACTTCCGGTTAGAAACTTATAGTTCTCTTTTACGGATAATTCTTGAGGATCGATAGACTTCATGATTTTTCACCCGCTTTACTATTTTTTAAGCTGTTATTGTAACTCTTGTAACTCTTTAAATAGCAGATAATGATTCAATTGTGACAATAGGCTGTCTCTATGATCTAATCGTCTTATCTTTTGACTTATTTTTAACAAATATGACTTATAGCAAGTGTTTGCTGAACCACTCAGCTGCTTCTTCCACTTCAGCTCTTGATAACTGATGGCCCATGTCATCCCATTTCAGATGTACTTTTGCGCCTGCGTTGTTCAACAATTGCTGCAACTCTTCTGTTTCTTGAGGCGGGCAGATCGGATCGTTTTTCCCTGCACCGATAAAAACAGGAAGTCCATCTAGCTTTGGAAGTTCAATTCCTCGTCTAGGGACCATCGGGTGGTGAAGAATTGCTCCTTTTAATGATTTTTCATAGTGAAAAATCAGACTTCCTGCAATGTTAGCACCGTTCGAATAGCCTACTGCTACTACTTGATCGCGGTTAAAATCATACTTATTTGCTGCTTCTTCAATAAAATCGTAAAGTTCTTTTGTTCGAAAGATTAAATCTTCTTCATCAAATACACCTTCTGATAAACGGCGGAAAAATCTCGGCATGCCGTTTTCAGAAACATTTCCTCTAACGCTCAACACAGATGATTCTGGTGAGATCATTTCTGCTAACGAAAGTAAGTCCTTCTCATTTCCTCCAGTACCGTGTAATAACAGAAGTACCGGCTTGTTTACATCTTTCCCTTTTTTGAATAGATGGATCATTGGATATCCTCCTTTAAAATTCTTGCTTCTGCGGGTTGTAGATGATTTTCAATTTGTTCTCGATGAGGCTCAAGCCATGGTGGAAGCAATAATTTCTTCCCTAACTCTTCTTCTGGCTCATCGCGAGTAAACCCTGGTGGATCAGTCGCGATCTCAAACAGTATGCCGCCTTCTTCCCTGAAATAAATAGCATTAAAATATTGTCGGTCAATGATTTCTGTTACTTGAAACTCATTTTGTTTTACATGCTGCTGCCATTGTTCATGTTCTTCATAAGATGAAGCTCGCCAAGCGATGTGGTGGACGGTACCTACTCCACTCACTCCCCTTGCTTCAGGCGATAGTTTGATATCAATCACATTTCCAATGTCACTTTTTGCATGAAACCGGATATAATCTCCGTCTTGCCCTACTTTTTCTAACCCCATCACTTCAGTAAGAACTCGCTCAGTCTCCTGTGGAGCTGCTGATAGAAGTATAGCGCCACCAAATCCTTTAATGGCATGTTGAGGAGTGACCTCGCCAAATGACCATTCGCTATTCTTACCTTCTTGCCTTGCAACAATTTCTATACGCAATCCATGAGGATCAAGAAATTCTAGATATTCTTCTTGAAAACGAACGGTCTTTTTATACTCTACCGCGAATTTCACAAGTCTTTCTTCCCAAAAAGCTAAGGAACCTTCTGGTACAACAAAAGATGTAGTTCCAACTTGGCCTGAGCCTACTCTTCCTCTATAAGCATCTGGCCAAGGAAAAAACGTCATGATCGTTCCTGGACTTCCTCCTTCATCTCCAAAATAAAGGTGATACGTTCCTGGATCATCAAAGTTTACAGTTTTTTTAACAAGTCTGAGGCCAAGAACACCTGCATAAAAATCTACATTCTCTTGGGGATTACCAACAATCGCAGTTATGTGGTGAATACCATCCGTGTGCATCGTCATATCCAATACATCCTTTCAGTTACGTTTAACTTATTTTTTGTAAGTTAAGTATATGATTATCACTTACTTTTGTCAAGTAACTATATTACATTGATATGAATGATTGTAAGTAAGCATGAACACCATTAACTCCTATTTATTATGGACGGACAAGAGTTTACTTAAGCCTATACCCCTTCATACTTCTGTGAAACAATAAACAAGAGGGGGTGTTTCCGACAATCTGTGACAGAAATAAAAAACCACGTGGAATCTGTAGATTCCACGTGGACAAATTTGATTTGTTGTATTTGTTTGGGGTCAGACCCCTCTTAGAAGTCGAAGTTGTCTGGATCTGGACCGATGCGACGATCCTCATTTAACGCATCAATCTTCGCCATATCTTCTAGAGATAGTTCAAAATCAAAGATATCTGCATTCTCTACGATGCGGTGTTGTTTAACAGATTTCGGAATCGTTACAACGCCATTTTGAACATCCCAACGTAGGATGATCTGAGCTACAGATTTACCGTGTTTCTCTGCTAGTTCAACCAATGATGGCTCTTCTAACAATTCACCTTGCATCAGCGGGCTCCATGCTTCGAGTTGGATGTTGTTATCTTTACAGAATAAAAGAAGCTCTTTTTGTGCCAAACGCGGATGGTATTCTACCTGGTTCACCATCGGCTTGATCTCACAGTCTGCCAAGATATCTTCTAAGTGATGCACTTGGAAATTAGACACACCAATCGCTTTTACTTTTCCGTCCTTGTAAAGCTTTTCAAGCGCACGCCACGTTTCTTTATACTTGCTCTTTACAGGCCAGTGAACAAGATACAAATCGAGATATTCGAGCCCAAGTTTGTTCATGCTCTCTTCAAACGCTGCAAGTGTTGACTCATAGCCTTGATCTTTATTCCATACTTTAGTCGTGATAAACAATTCTTCGCGAGGAACACCCGCTTCTTTTATAGCTTGTCCAACACCTTCTTCATTTTTGTAGATGGCTGCTGTATCAATACTCTTATATCCTGCTTCAATCGCCCATTTAACAGAATCTATTACTTCTTGTCCTTCTTCAACTTTAAATACACCAAGTCCAAACCATGGCATCTTAACTCCATTGTGTAAGACAGTCGTATCTTGCAATGATTTAATCGTTGTCATCTGTTTAATAGCCTCCCATTATAAAAGACAAATTTTGTTCCCTAAAAAGATATTGTCACATTCTGCTGTAGAAAGGAAACATTTCGACTTTTAGAAGGTATTTAAATCCTTCTATGGAAGTAGTATCCAACACAATATGAAAATGGGGTGTTGGTGTGAAGGACAATCTGATTCAATTTAAGACTAAAAGCGAATCATCTAAATCTATGCCTGAACAAGAATTTACCCTGATTCAGGAGATACGTGAACTTCTATCAGAATTTCACTGTAATTATCCTTTAGTAACAAAAAAAGCGATCCTACTTCGTATCGATCAACTAACAGATGAACTCATCTTCAATAAAAGATAATTAAAAAGAAAATTGTCTTTGATACACATTCAGCAGAACATCTAACTCTTGACTACACTTAACCGTTTCATTGCTGGTTAAGCCATTGCGATCCGCAACTTCTACCAGCTTCTCTTTTTTTTCTTTTATACATTCCATGAGAAGAGAGTTATTCCATTCTTTTTTCTCCACGAAAATCCGCTCCTCTTGTGTCGTTTTTATATACCTCTCGCTTATTATGACTGCTTTTCTTATCCTTGAAAATAGATTCACCAAAAGAAGAAGTAATCTTACAAAAGCGGACAATTTTTTACATGACATATCGTCAGAAAGACCCAAGAAATCCTTCAATATGATTCAATATTCAGCC
Organism: Fictibacillus sp. 18YEL24; assembly: GCF_015903855.1. Taxonomy (GTDB): domain Bacteria; phylum Bacillota; class Bacilli; order Bacillales; family Fictibacillaceae; genus Fictibacillus; species Fictibacillus phosphorivorans_C. The sequence goes on along the minus strand of NZ_JACZDT010000003.1, from coordinate 191,347 downwards.
GCATTCGCCTGCTTCTTACGAGTAACACTAGCATTTCCACTCGCAAAAGAAGCGTTTTTATAGTCTCTTTTCTAAAAGATTTATTTCCCTGATAAAAGAAAAAAGGATGGGCGACTTCCCATCCTTTTAACCTTTTTTATCATTGTAATAGTTTACAGAGTACATAGCTCCTTCTTCTACCATCTTGTTGTCATCAACATCCATCGGATCAGGATGACCTGCTTTATTGATAGGTAGTTGCGTACGATCGATGTGATGAGGTCGAACTCTTCGTTTCATATCCTTAAATTTCATTTTTGTTTTAATACGGTTTGGTTTGAAAGAGAGCCATACTAACGCTCCTGTACCAAGACCAATCAAGGCCCAAGATTGTGTTTTCAATAACTTACTCGTTGTTTTCATTTGAGTTTGAGTTGAAGTTTGCATGGATAACGCCTCCTTGCTTACATTTACCCCATTTCCATACATTCGTAACATCACATTTTCTTTTCAAATATTACATCTGCCTATTTCCTCAAAATCTAAACATTTGTCCATACACGCTTTCTGGAGATTACATATACTGTATCGAAGTCGAAAGTACACTTTTAAGGAGGAGTTTTTAGAATGTATGTCAATTCACCGGTAAATGCTTCACTTGCAAACGCACCAGTATATGGTGGCGGATATGGTTATTGTGGTGGCGGAGGTTATGGAAAGAGTTTTGCGATCATAGTAGTTCTATTTGTCCTTCTGATTATTGTTGGCTGTTCGTGGGCATATAAAGGCAAAGATTGCTAATTTTATGTGCAAAAAAAAGAGGTGCGGGTTTAGTCCCCACCTCTTTTTTTATTTACAGAAACGGTTTTACTGTTTTCTTAGGAGCTACTGTCCTAACGAAATCAATAAGTCTTGTGCTAATCCACTGACACATTAATGCGAATAGAATAATCTCAAGTCCTAAAGTTAACGATGTTCCTAATAATACAAAACTATTGATAAAAAAAAGGATGGTGCCTGGCTTCTTACCAGTCCATTTAGAAATAATCAGCGCAACGATATCCATCCCACCTGAAGATGCACCGAATCTAAACAGAATACCTACCCCTGTACCGAAGATAATCGCTCCGTATACCACATCAACTAGTGTACCGTTAAAAGGAGTGATTGCATGAGTAGACATCCAATCCACAACGATGGATGTAATTGCTACACAATAGATCGTCCATAATGCTGTTTGTTTACCGAGCGTCTTTAACGCCAACAGCAACAATCCAAAATTTATCGTCCATAATGTTAAACCTAGTGATACATCGAAAAAATAATCATTTAGTATGGCAACACCCGCTACACCGCCAGAAGGGATATTGTGAGGAAAAAGAAATGCCGCCATAGCTAGTCCTTGCAAAAAAGCTCCAAACGTTAACCACAGAATTCGCCGCAAAACAAAAACCCTTTCTCTTTCGTTGTTGATTCCCTCCTTCATATTAGACCTCTTCACCTGAATTGCAAGATGTTTCACAAAATAAAACACATATACGCAAATGTCTGATCATATCTTTATAATGATTACTCCTTTTTAGAGGAATAGGGCCCTGTTCATCTCTTTTGCGGGAATAACACGAAATGTGGGAGCAGCAGAAAGGTGGACAAGAAAATTGACACAATACAGTAAAAGAGAAATCGAGATGCTTGAGCAAAAAGCGCGCGACGAGCACAAAGAAGCTGAACAAGCACGTTCTGTAGTTGGTGATGTTTATATTCAAAAAAAATTCCATGAAAATCGATCAACGGTCCAACCTAAAAAAAACAAATAAAAGAAAGCAGTCGTATGGCTGCTTTTTTTATGTTTCTCTATATTTTATGATAATGTGCCTGTTCCTAAACTTCGTAATGCATCAACAGCTCCCCTGCTATCTTCTCCAGTTGCAGAAACGCAGCAGACCCCTTGCATGCCATTTAAAAGACTCATACTAAGGTGGCTTTTTGCATTGATTCTTAACGTGTTACATTCAAAAAAGATTTGGCATTGTTCAAACTCATTCGCTTTAACGACCATCTCATGAATCCAAGTTGGTCTGATTTTCTCTTGTACCATAAAGTAAGTTTTCATTGTATGACCCTCTTTCAGTCCTCTTCATTTTTTATTTTACTAGCGAAATGTAAAGAGCGTTTTAACTCCATGTTAGAGTTTTATGGCTTATGCATTCAATTTATGAAGAATCTGAAAAATAATGGTATGAAAAAAGAACTATTTTGCAACATTATGAGTATGACTGAAAAAGGAGTACAATTATGGCTTATTACATAGCATGCGATTATGATGAACCCGATCGTCAAAGTTACAGAGGTATCGTAATCATCGATACATTAACAAACGAGGTAGCACACCGTTTCTTTTCTGGAGACTTTAATCAGGATTTCCAAGAATACAGAAGCTGGTTAGAAGACACAGAACCTTATTACTTCGAAGGTGATAGTTTGTTACATTTCGTTGGTGATCTGCATGATCCTGCATTAAACGAAAACGATGAGTTTTATCACTAGAGAACTTCTCTTCTTCATTAGCATTTGAAGAGACTGTGTAATCATTGTTGCTTTTAAGAATAATGATTTCATTCTAGATTACTCACAGCCTCTTGTAACCCGCCGAGGCAACATTCCTTAAAAATAAGCAAATAAAAACACCATTCAAAAAAGTTGGATGGTGTTTTTTACCCATTTCTAGTCTTTATTCGTAGAATCAATGATTCGGATAGGATTGCCTGTTGCATCTTGGTAGATAGCATATCTTCCAGGAGGAATGGTGCAAGGTAATTTAACGAAGTTCAGCTTTCCCTCATGTTCATGATAGAAATCATCTACACTATCTACTAAAAATACGCCGCCTGGTCCAAGATCATGTTCATCTTCCTCAATCATCAACTGCACTTCACTATCTTTCATCGACATCCCTAGTACTTGATTACCTTCACGCCAGGCTTCAGTCATGCCAAGACCTTCATAATATTGCTGAGACTCTTGTAAATCTTTTACTGGGTGAAACAAAAACGCGAGCTTCATATCAATACCCCCTCGTAAAAAATTCGTGATCATGTGCTAGATTTATATTCATTTTTACTTTTATGTATTCGTTAAATTCCCTCTCTTCTTCTTTATTTCCTGCTCCTTTTTATAAAAAGCTCTATTTTAGAAAGTCTGTTTTCTTATGCATCGTTCCTTTCAAAATGATTGGTCTTTATTCACTCTAGAAGTTTTCTAAAAAATCTCTAAAGAGCAAGATAAAAGACTGATCTATCTACACGATGTGTGTAGTATAGGATCAGTCTTAGAAAACTTAATACGGATACGGCGGATATGGATATGGCGGATAGACAGGATAGATTGGGTACGGTCGTGGTGCTAATGCTAGACCTGCGATGGTTCCAAGTGTTAGTCCTACTAATGCAGGAGCAAAAAAGAAGCGGTTGCTGCTCTCGTCCTGACCTTCTGAACTATACGGTAGAATATACGCTTTACTCTCATCTACATGCTTAAGAACACCATGATATCTTGTGCCACAATGACAATCAATATATACCGATCTGCCTAAATAACTACGGCACAGGTGATACGTTTGGTATGACAAAGGGTAAACCTCCCAGCTTGTTTTTGCCTTCTCTACACCATATGTCCAACCTGTTATTTTGACAGAGACAAGAGTCTACCGTTTTTTATTTTTCTACTTTTGGCTTCAAAACGAGATGCTGATCCTTCGGCCATTTTTTCTGATCTAGAGCGGTTTCGTGATACTTTCCTGTTGCCCAATCTTCAACCTGATCTTCATACCAAGGGCTCAGTACATGGCCAGATTGACCTGGTCCTACTACATGATAAGATCTCGATGTATCAGACATATCGATTACCATGCGCCAAGCTCCACCATGTGTAATGTTGCCTGTTTCCCGGTCCCATCCAGCTACACCAACTGTCACTCTACTTCCACCCATACTTTGAGTAGGTGGATTAAATAATAGATGTAAAGGTTTGATGGCAGCAAGAGGATGTTCAAATGTTAGCGTATGAAAGTCTCCCCATTTCCATTTCGATGAATCGTCCCCAAATTTTTCTGATAGAAAGGTTATCATTGATTCAAAAGAGCGTTGAGTAACTTTTTCTAACCCGCCATTTTCTCTAATCCATGGGCCGGGATCTCCAGCGTTCGCCTTTCTTATCAGTTCATCCACCACTTGTTCCCTACCATCAAACATCTTCAGCATCTCTTCGCTGATTTCTTCCTTAAACAACTCATCACTAAAATGACTCATCCATATATGAAAAATTAATGGAGCAGCACTATCTTTGCTATCGGAATGATTCCATTTTTTCAGAAGTGAGATGACTTTCTTTTCCTTATCGTTCAATGGTTTTTTCATTACTTGTTGCATAAAAATCGGCAGCATTTCTTCTGCTTGTTTGTTTTTTTGATCGAACTGAAGAGATTGCATGTCTTTTGCCGTAAGCTTTTCTTTCCCTTCAAGAACTTCTACGATCCGTTGTTGTCGATAAGGTTGAGCGAATGTATCTGAAATATGATAGGGATATGAATCAGCAGTAACTTTATTGTTTGCAGTCGCAATATATCCCTTTTCTGGGTTAACACTTGTTGGCAGTTCATCCCATGGGATATATCCTTCCCACTCATATTGATCTGTCCATCCCGGAACAGGAAGTGACGTATATTCTTGTTTACGAACGGGGATCAATCCATTTGCTTTATATGCAATCGTTCCGTCTGTACTCGCAAAAACAAAATTTTGTGCAGGAGTATGAAACGATTGAAGCGCTTTTTCAAACTGAGTCCAGTTTTTTGAGCGGTTCATCAAAATGACAGCTTCGAGCTCTTTTGACGGTTGAAGAGCAGTCCATTTTAATGAGAGAGCCGTACCTGGTTTATCATGATGTGCAAATTCAGAGATAATGGGTCCGTGTCTTGTGATCACTACTTCGTGATCTACGTCCACTTTGTCCTTTACTTTGATTCTCTCTTTTACCACATCAGCTTTTTCCCAGTTTGCCAAGTATTGAAATTCATAAGAGTTCTTTGGGTTTCTTTTCTCAATATATAGTTCTTGAACATCCGGTCCTACATTCGTAACACCCCATGCGATCGTCTTGTTATGTCCTACAATAATACCCGGTATTCCTGCGAAAATTACACCGGAAACTTCATAATCAGGAGCTTTCAGATGGGCCTGATACCAGATAGAAGGTGTACCTAGTGAAAGGTGTGGATCATTGGCAAGAAGCGGCTTACCCGATTTCGTCTTATCGCCCGCAACTACCCAGTTATTACTTCCATTATGATAGTTAGGAATTACCGATCCTGCGAAACTTTTCTCAAAATCAATACCTTCTGTTTGAAGATCCTCTAAAATGGTTGGCGCGTCCTTCGGATATCCTGGAAATAGATCCAAAGCTTTTTCTTTTGAAAACGTTTCTGTTAAATAATATCGAAATGCTTGTCCTTCCCAATGTCCACCAAGATCGAAAGCCATATATTTACCGATTACGAGGGAATCGACGGGGGTCCATTTCTCTGGCTCATACCCAACGAGCAAGAATTCTATAGGTAGCGTATTATCTTTCTTAGCCTGGTCCATATAAGCGTTCACACCATCTGCGTACCATGACAGATATTGTTTCATTTCTTTAGAATACTCATCATATGAAGCTTCTGCCGCTCTTCTTAAACCTAATGTTCTAAAGAACTTGTCACGGGTGAGTGTTTTTTCCCCAATTACCTCACTAAGCTTGCCTGATGCCTGTCTTCTGCTTAAGTCCATCTGAAACATCCTATCTTGCGCCGTTACAAAACCTTGAGCCATAAATAGGTCTTTCATCGATTCTGCTTCAATATGGGGAACTCCATCGCTATCTCTGTAAACATCTACCCGTGCTTGAAGTCCGATTAATGGAATAGCCCCATTAATTACAGGCTTGCTTTTTTGAAGCAAAAAATAGGCTGTACCTGCTGCAGATGCTAGAATAACAACGATAGCGATGCCGATGATCACTAAACTTTTTTTCCAAGTAATTCGTTTAACGGACTTTTTTTTCTGAAGCGTACTCTCCACCCATAGACCCCCTGCCACTACAATCTTCCTAATTACATTCTATAATGTGACGGATTTCCCCTGTAAAAAATTGATAAAAGTAAATGTATTGAAAAACCTCCCAACTTTTCGCCTAATTTCTCTAAATTAAGACAGGATTTTCATGAAAATGTCGAATACCTCAAAAAGCAGTTTATGACATAAATGATAAGGAGAAAGAAGATGGCTAAAATTGTAGTGGATTTTCAACTTAGTCATGGTGAGGAGAAAATTACAGAAGGAAACATCGTGATTGTTAACATCTATCCCAGCAAAGCCAATCTCCACGAACAAGTAAAAAAGCTGATCGCTGACCAATTCAATTGTTCTGCTGCAATCATCTCTATTAAACAAATCAAAATGAATGCATAAGTGTATATAATATTGTGCACGTAGACAGATGAGCCAAATAAAAAAATAGGATGTTTGAAAGTGCGTTCACCCACAGCTTTGCCGAAAGCGAGCAGCCATGAAACGAAGTTAAACTGCGTAGTAGGATAAAATGCTTTAAGAAAAGTACAAAAAAAAGAGGTGCTTCTCTCTAAAGGAAGCACCTCTATATGTATAGGGGACTTTATTATCTCATCGATTTTTAAATACCGTAAGTTCCATTAGACGTATACCGCTAGGCCTATGTTCGACCCTTTAAACGGAAAAATAGCCGGTGGTTGGACAAGTTATCTAGCTTTTGTCATACTAAAAATACGTTTTAATGATACTTTCTATCTCATCATCCTTCATTCTGCCTGCAATCCCAGGAGTTTGAGCAAAATATTTTACCGCTTCACCGCAAGATAGACCTATCTGACTAAGTCCCTTTGCAATGGTTACGAGATAAGTTGCTGGTGGTGGATTCAAATCCTGTTCGTGCATATCAAGGTTGCAAGTGAATGTAACCATCGGATATCCTTGATCCTCACCAAGATATACCATGCGGCTATACCAGCCTTGACCAAAGTGAATATATCCTTTTTCGATGACTTCCTCCAAGTCAGCCTCTATCTCTTCACAGCTATTTTCTTGAGCTGTAACATCTAAGAATTGCTCGACAGTGACCAAGTATTTTCTGCCATACGTCTCGTATGCTTCATTTCTTTCATGTCCAATAAAAGCCACTCCACCTTCTCCCCATTTCGTTCGCTCTCTTGCAAAATAAAGGGGATATGGCAAAACAGCTTTACCGTTCTTAAGAGGCATTGCTGGATTTCTACAGCCTCTTTCCCGTTGAGTAGAACCTTCAGGCTGATCACCAAGAATATAACACAAAAAACGGTGCTCCATTAAATTCGATCCATAACTTACATACCATACATATGATGTGTCCAACGAATAATCCTCCTTAAAATTTTCCTTGAATAATAGTCATGAAAAATATCATTTCTTTATACATTGATATACACAAGGGGGATGAAAAGAATGAAAAGAAAATGCTTACTCTTCGTTTTGTGCCTATTTATATTTCTTTTCGCGATGTTCTTAGCTACACCTGTTGTTTAGATGTATTAGAATTGATTATTTTATAGGACTTTTAGTCTACCCCGAAAAAAATGAAAAACAAATGCGATTTATGCTTCAAAATGATATTGGTAAAATAATCCTATTGACCTAAATAGAGTTATTAGAAATAGTCTTTCCGATTCTTGTTTCATTTTAAAAATCGGGATAAAATGGTAATCATACAATACTTTTCCTTCTCTAGTTTCTGTACGAGTCTTACTCCTAATTTGTAAGGAGGGATGGGGATGACAGTATTTGAAGCGATGTCACTCATGATTGGTTTTTCAATGCTTGTTCTTACCATTATCCGCTCCAAAGATGATTCATAAAGACAGAGAGTTTTGTTTCTATTTATTCTGCCATGCAGATGCATGGCTTATTTTTTCGGATAAATTCATCTAAAAACTAGAAATACCCTATCTATGAATTGTAAAACAAAAACCTTGCTGGAGAAACACTCTCCAAGCAAGGTTTTTTAGTTTTAACTTTCTATCTATTTTACTTCATTCTTCCTTAGCTAATCTTACGCCTTTTTCACAACAATTTGTCCCTCTGCAACATTTACTGCTAGCTTCTCGACATTCTCGTCATCTAAAAGAACATCTGCAATTTTATCCTCGATATGTTCTTGAATGATCCGACGAAGTGGTCTTGCTCCGAATGCTGGGTGATACCCTAGTTTAGCAAGCTTCTGTTTTGCAGCTGAAGTTACTGTGATTGAAATGTTTTGATCTTGAAGTTGATCTGAAAGCTCTTGTAGCATCAGATCAACAATCTTCACAAGGTGTTCTTCCTTTAGTGACTGAAATTGTACGATGCTATCAAAACGGTTAAGAAATTCTGGTTTGAAATAGCCGCCTAAAGAGTCTAAAATCTGTGTCTCTTTTTCAACCTCTTCTGTATTAAAGCCAAGTTTCTTTGTTTGTTTTACAGCTGAACCTGCATTACTTGTCATGATGATCACTGTATCTTTAAAACTTACTGTACGCCCTTGGCTGTCCGTTAATCTGCCATCTTCCATGATCTGAAGGAACATGTGCTGTACGTCTGGATGAGCTTTTTCAATCTCATCGAGCAGCAGTATGCTATATGGCTTACGGCGGATCTGTTCTGTAAGTTGTCCTGCCTCTTCATGTCCTACATACCCTGGAGGTGAACCGATCAACTTGGATACAGCATGCTTTTCCATATACTCACTCATGTCGAGACGAATCATGCTTTCTTCATCACCAAAGATCTCTTTAGCTAATGTTTTGGTTAATTCAGTTTTACCTACACCCGTTGGTCCTACGAATAAGAAGGAACCAATCGGACGTTTTTTTGTCTTTAATCCTGCACGGCTTCTGCGAATCGCTTTTGCTACCTTTTCCACCGCTTCATCTTGTCCGATTACTTGAGCTGAAAGTTTTGCAGCAAGCTCTTTCATCTTAGACTGTTCATCACTTTGCAGCTTACGAACTGGAATTCCTGTTTTCTGTTCCACGATATGTTGAATATCTTCTACTTGCACAATCGCTGCCTTTTTATCTTCTTCTTGTGTTTTAAGTTTCTCATCAAGCACTAGTTCTTCTTGTCGAAGCTTAGCTGCAAGTTCATAGTTTTCATCTGCAGCAGCTTTCTCTTTTTCTTTAACAAGTTCTTCTAAGCGCTCCTCAATGGACGATTTCTCAATCGTAATATGTTGAAGGTTGCTTTTTGAACCTGCTTCATCCATAAGATCAATCGCTTTATCGGGCAAGAAACGATCTTGAATATACCGATGTGATAACGTAACACAAGCTTTTAAAGCTTCTTCTGTAAATTTAACTTGGTGATAGTCTTCATAACGCGAAGCAAGTCCCTTGAGGATCTCAAATGCTTCATCCGTCGTTGGTTCGTTAACGATTACAGGCTGGAAGCGTCGTTCAAGCGCTGCATCTTTTTCGATCTGGCGATATTCTTTAAGTGTTGTAGCACCAACCATTTGAAGTTCACCACGAGCCAGTGCTGGTTTTAAAATGTTTCCTGCATCCATTGAACCTTCAGCAGACCCTGCTCCTACGATTTGATGCACCTCATCTACAAATAGAATGACGTTCTTCCGTTTTTGAAGTTCTGCAATCAGTTGTTTCATTCTTTCTTCAAACTGACCTCTCACGCCAGTGTCTGCAACGAGTGAAGCAACATCTAATAAATAGACTTCTTTATTCAGAAGTTTTGCCGGTACATTGCCTTCTACGATCTTAGTAGCTAAGCCTTCAGCTATTGCAGTTTTCCCTACACCTGGCTCACCGATTAATACCGGGTTATTCTTTGTACGACGGTTTAAGATTTCAATCACACGACGCACTTCTTGATCACGTCCTATGACAGGATCGATGATTCCTGCTTTTGCAGCATCTGTTAAGTTCCGGCCAAATTTATCTAAGAAGCCTCCGCCGCCACGTTTTCCTTTTTGAGTTTGTTGATGATGTGGATCGTTCGCCTGGTCTGCAAAAGCTTGACCATTCATCATCTGTTGAAAAATATCATCGAAAGAAGAAAAATTCATGTTCATTCCTCCCCCAGTTGTCATTTCTTGTTTTACTTTATGATAACAATTAGAGCAGAGCACAAATTGTTTCTTTTCTTTATTCATTGAGATACTCATTTGAATCGTAGCAGGATTAACTTCACATTGTTCACAACGCATACTTGTAACCCCCTATAAGTTTTTTTGAAAAATTGTATAAATTATTTGCGATTATAACGGTATGCCCTTCGCTTCGCAACTTTTATGATTTAGGCGATTTGGTCTACTTGCAAAAGTTTGACTTTGACTTTCTTTGACCTTTCACCTTTAATCATATTATACTTTGACCTTTTTTGACTTTCAAGTATTTTGTTTGACTGTTAAAAATAACAAAAAGAGATGAGCTCTTAACTCATCTCTTCCCCAAATCAGTTCCAATTAAAAGTGATTTTTTGTCTGTAGTCTTCTGTTTCTCCGGTTGGCGTCAACCATACTTCAAGTGTGTATGCTCCTGGTTCAAGATTATTCACTAAAATGTCCTGTTTAAAAACATCCGCTTGTTTCAGTTTTAATGAAGAAAGAACCTGCATGAACATATGATTCTTCGAGTATTGGTAAACAATTTTTCCGTTCTTATCTTTGATCACATAATCAAATTTTTGACTAGACGAAAATTGAAAAACCTTCTCTTTTTCTGTTTGATTTTTTAATTCATATCGAAATAGAATACCTTTTGCATTCTGCTGTTCTTGAACATTAATCGTACTTTCAATACTTCCTGCAACGATGCCGTTCTGACCCTCTTGTCCAGATCGCTCTTCTTTGCCATCCTTAGGACTTTGTTGATTCTTATCATCTTTTTTACCATCACCTATCACTGGTTGCTCTCTCCCCTCGGATTGGTTTTGGCTGTCATTGTTTCCACAGCCTGTAACGACTACTGAAATACATAATATGATCAGTATAACATGCCAGTTATTTATCCTACATTTTATCATTGTTCTTCACCTCACTTGTTAGTTTGGGCATATATACGTAATTTCATGTTTAAAAAGGATTTTTAGCTTACTTCATGTAAAATAGAGATTAAATCTATACGTAGAAGGAGTGTGTTTCTTTGGAAATGACAAAGTCAGATCTTTTGTTAGAAATGCAGAAAATAACTTCTGAAAAACGTGCCACACAAAATGAAACGGTTCTCTGGCAGCATAGCCATGATGAATCTTATCACCACCCTGTTTCTCCTGATGTAGTTGTATACCCGATATCGTCAGATGAAATTTCATCTATACTTAAATTCGCAAATGAAAACAAAATTCCTGTTGTGCCTTACGGAGCCGGTTCTAGTCTTGAGGGCCACTGTATACCCGTAAAAGGTGGCATCACATTAAACTTTCAAGAAATGAATGCAGTGCTGGAAATTCGTCCAGATGATTTTTTAGTGAAAGTACAGCCTGGCGTTACACGTACTCAGCTAAACCTAGCTCTAAAAAAATTCGGATTGTTCTTTCCAGTCGACCCCGGAGCTGATGCTACGATTGGTGGAATGGCAGCTACAAATGCAAGTGGAACAACAAGCGTAAAATATGGAATCATGCGCGATCAAGTAAGAAATCTTCAAGTCGTATTAGCGGATGGACAAATTATTCAAACCGGCGGAATGGCTGCTAAATCGTCAGCTGGCTATCACTTGACCTCCATGTTTGTAGGCTCAGAAGGTACTTTAGGGATATTTACTGAGATCACATTAAAAGTATACGGAATTCCTGAGGCAGTTCTTGCAGCAAGGTGTACGTTTCCATCTGTTCAAACGGCAGTTGAAGCAGCAAGTGCAGTTCTTGGCTCTGGGACTGGTATCGCAAGGATGGAGCTGGTTGATGAACGCTCGATCGTCCAAGTGAACCACAATAGTGATACTTCGTATACAGAAGCTCCTACCTTATTTTTAGAGTTTCAAGGAAATCCAGCTAGTGTTACCTATGAAGCATCACTCACAAAGGAATTGCTCGAGAGCTTTGGTGGTTTAGAGTGGACAGAGGAACGTGATTCTAAGGCTCGGGCGAAACTTTGGGAAGCAAGACACCATTTAGCTTATGCATTTAAACATGGCTATCCAGGGAAATCGATGATGTTTACCGATGTTTGTCTTCCACTCTCCGAATTGTCTGGAGCAATCGTACACGCGAGAAAAACGATGGACGAGATAGGAGTACCGGGGGCAGTCCTCGGTCATGTAGGTGATGGTAATTTTCATGCTATCCTAATGTACGACAGCTCGCTTACAATAGAGCGCGAAAAGGCAGACATGGTCAACGCACGTATAGTTGATCATGCTCTTCAAAAAGGCGGCACGTGTACAGGAGAGCATGGTATCGGAATCGGAAAAGCAAAATATTTGGCTAAGGAACATGCAGATACTCTTCCCATCATGCTCTCTATAAAAAAACAATTGGATCCAAACGACATTTTAAACCCTGGTAAGATCATAATATAGAAATGAAACGAAGAGCTTGTATGATTCGTATTAGTGTTATAACAAACCAAGGAGGCGTTATTTCATGATCGTCGTTACAACTGAGAACATTAAAGGCTATGAGGTGAAGGAAGTAAAAGGTTCTGCTTTTGGAGTCGTTGTACGTGCTCGTGGAATCGGCGGCGACATCATGGCGGGATTACGAGGAATCATGGGCGGTGAGATCAAAGAATATACGAGCATGCTTGAAGATGCGCGAAAGCAAGCAGTTGACCGGATGGTAAAGAATGCTACCGAAATGGGTGGCAACGCAATCATCATGATGCGCTTTGATTCTGGAGAGATGGGCAATAACATGAGCGAGATCGTTGCTTATGGAACTGTTGTCGTTATTGAAAAACAATGAACATCATAAGCATCCTAATCGGCTGGCAAGTTTTGTCTATCCTTTTCTTAATCGCCTTAGCTATCATCTCCTGGATGTATTTTGATAAGCGATACAAAAAAAGTGAAACAAAAGTGCCCTCGGGCTATATTTGGACAGATGAAATATCAATCGATCCAACCTCAGGAAAAAGGGAACGTGTTTATTATAATCCTGAAACAGGCGATCGCTTTTATAAAGAAGAGTAATGAAAAAAGCTTGTCTATTTTGGGGTTTCCCTTAAAAGACAAGCTTTTTTGTAGCTGATGATGTTTAAGGTTCTTTCAAATTTTATTTTGGTGCGTTTGAAAGGTTTTATGCTCGGTCCAAGAGATTTATGCTCGATCGACGAGTTTTATGCGCGGTCCCAGGGTTTTATGCTCGGTCACAGGGGATTATCCTCTGTCGCTAACAAAAAAGCCGCCCATTCAAGCTGGGCAGCTTTCAATTCTTTTCATATTTACACTTTAAATTTATTAATCGCTTCGTTCATCTCTTCTGCTAGCTGTGAAAGTGCGTTTGATGAAGATGATATTTCCTCCATGCTTGCTAGCTGTTCTTCTGCAGAAGCAGAAACTTCTTGCGTTGACGAAGCTGCTGTTTCTGCCATCGATGAGATCACGTCGATCGAGCCAACAACATGTTCGGTACTCGCTGTCATCTGCTCTGTAGCAGCTGAGATATCGCTAACTTGTCCAGAAACCTCTGCAACGGTATCGTACAGACTTTTGAATGCTTCACCTGATTGATAGACGAGTTCTCTACCGCCATTTACTTCTATCGCACCGTTCTTCATTGCGGTAACGGCTTTTTCAGTTAGTTCCTGTATGCTAGTGATCAGTTGACCGATCTGGGAAGCAGATGCTGATGATTGCTCTGCTAATTTTCGTACTTCATCAGCAACTACCGCAAAGCCTCTGCCTTGTTCTCCTGCACGAGCTGCTTCGATTGCTGCATTCAGCGCTAGCAAGTTTGTCTGACCGGCAATATCCGTAATCACATCAACAATATTCGTAATTTCTTGAGACTGCTCACCAAGATCCTTAACAACTCTTGAGGTACTGTCCATAGAAGTGTGGATCGCATCCATCTGACCGATCGTCTTTTGTATAGTCTCATTTCCACCTTCTGCTACCTGCATAGAACGAGCAGATGCTTCAGACATGTTCTGCATACTAACTGCGATCTGTTGAATGCCGGCAGAAAGCTGGTTCATGGCTTCTACGATATCATCTACCGTACGCACTTGTTCTTGAGATCCTCCTGCCACCTCACCTATCGTTGTCGCGATCTGTTCAGTTGCCATACTCGTTTGTTCAGCTGAAGCGGTTAATTCTTCAGAAGATGCTGCTACTTGTTCAGCAGTAGCTCTGACTTGTCTGATTAAAGCAGCAAGGTTTGTACCCATATGGTTGATGCCATCTGCGAGCATACCGATCTCATCTTTATTTTTTACAGAGATCGGATCCATCGTCAGGTCACCATCTGCGATGTCATTAAGCATATTGGACATTCTCACAACAGGTCTAGAAATCATAAGAGAGATCGTGTAACCGATTGCAAGTGCAGCCACTACAATAACGATTCCTAAAATCGTGATGAGAGAGACAACGAACTTCTCTTCGTCCGCAACGACGACTCTGCCTTCAGCCATTAGGTTTGCTTGTCTCTTGCCCATCTCTTCTGTTACAGCTCGCATGTCTCTGCCTAACGGGAAGAGAGTGCTTTTTGCATATTCATTTGCAGCTTCCATGTTACTCATTGAGTTTTGCAGAACGCGATTTGATTCCGTTTTGTAATCATTGTTCAAATAATAAATCTTCTCCAGCCTATCTTTATCTGCCTTTACTTGAACGAGTTTCATCGTTTCATTTACGAGTGTATTAATCTTCTCGTTCGCGTCGGTCAACTTTTGTTTGCTTTCGGTCGATTGCTCGAGCAAGTATTCCCTGACACTATTGTTTTGAACAGTCGCTTGAAGTTCGATCTCTTTAGCATTGTTATAGATTACCGTTCTTCTGTCCAATAGTTCACTGTATGTATGTTGCATGTCTTTTAAAAAGTAAAAGAAAACACCGCAAGTTGCAGCAAACAGAACGGCAATTGTTAAAAAAGAACCTACTAGCTTTTTTCTCAAAGTCAGTTTCATACGTCACCTCTTATAAATTTCTGTTGCTAAAAATAACCGGACAATTCAGCACAATGATTAGGTGATCATCCTGCTTAGAGACACCATTTATTAACGAATCCTCTTTTGAACGAAAACTCCCTGGTGATTGTATAGAATCTGCTTCGATATCCATAACATCGGTTGCAGCTTCCGTTAAAAGCCCTAAGAAATTTTCCTCATTCTGTAAAATAACAATTCTTGTCTGATCTGTGATCTCTGTCTTCCCTTTACCGATCAGCTGTCCAAAATCAATGATCGGAATAACGTTCCCTCTTAAATGAATGATTCCCAATACGTCTGAAGGCATCTCTGGCATCGGTGTTATGTCCAGAACGCGCTCGATCGAAGCGACATGTTCGATCGGAAGGCCATATTGTTCAACTCCAGCTGTTATTACAACAATCTTTAAAGTTTGAGTGCTAAGTGACATCTCACTTGCTCCTTTTCTAGGTATTTCTTCATTAAACAATAGTCATAAGTTCTCACTCTTTTTATCGGTTAAGAATTTCAAATGTTTTAGTCTCAAAAATGATAATAAATCTATTAATCATTTTTAGTGTTTCTCGAGTTTATGTACCAACAATAAAAAAGCCTGAGCAGAAAATGCTCAGGCTTTTTTATTACTTATCTTTTTAATTCTACATTCTCTATCGTATTCGGCGGAATGGTTACTTGCACCTCTACAAACTGTTTCGAACCATATAATTGTGTTTCAACTACTTTACCAACAGAAGGCGTGTAGCTGCCTTGTTTCATATAGAATGGGATATTTACAGTCAAAGATTTATTTAAACGATTCGTAACTGTTGCTGTTTGGGTGACTTGAGATCCATCGTTCGGCAGTTGAAACTTATTTTCAAATGAAACAACTCCAGCTGACGTATTCCCATTTTGATATACTGGCATGGATTTATCTGGACCTTCATATACGTATGAATTGAATTTATTATCAGCTGCATTCTTCTCAAACAAACGATAGCCAACCCATGGTTTAGCTGATAATTCAATAGAAGCAGTCGTGGAAAACAAAATACCGTCTTGCTCTGTAATGTTATCGATGTGCGTATGTCCATGTAAAGATAAATTAACGTTGTTCTGCTTCATTACATCAATCAGTTCATGAGACCCTTCACCATGCCATTGCTGATCGTATTTAATACCGAGCGCCTCACCTTTTATGAGCGTTGTTAAATGCTGCGGATCATGCTTACCATCATATTCTTCCCAATACTCGTTTACATGCGGATCTGTTGACGGCCATATGTCACGATCACGCCATAACGGATTATGGTGAGAAAATAATCCTCTTACTTGTTCAGGTTGTGCACTGGATTTGTTATCTGCTAAATCTTTTTTGATCCACTCCATCTGCTCATCACGTATCTGTCCACCCCAAGTAGGAACAGATACGGTTCCGTGTCCTTGTCTATCAAACTTGTGCCAATCAAAAGAATTGTATCCGATCATGTGAGCATATGGTCCATAATCAAATGAGAAATATTGAGGACCGAAATATTGTTCCCAATACTTAGCACCATCAGTTAGCGTAGCATCTTGTGCATAATAATCATGGTTCCCTGGTACGATATACACAGGAACATCAAACTGTTTCAGCATGCGGTATGTTTCTTCATATTCATAGATATATTCTTTCGGATTCATCTGACCATACATTAAATCACCAGTCATCACCACAAAATCTGGTTTTAACAAATTCACTTGTTTAATCGTTTTTTGGAGATATAACCAACGTTTCGTTCGATCTGGGTGCCACAATCCCGCTTCAGTAATATTAGCTGGATCTGCAATATTTCGTGGTGAGCCAACATGAATATCCGTTAGGTGCATAAACTTAAATTCTTTCTTGAACTCTTTAACTACCTTTACCGAGTTTGGTTCATCATCTGTAATACGCGTTCCATTACCTGTATAAGAAACTTGCAGATCAAATAACTCTTCTGGAACCTCATCTGGAATTTGTACCGTAACTTCATAAATAGAAGAGCTGTCCTTCCAATAAGAAGATCCTTTTTGCACATTTTTTACAGGAAGAGTAAATGTTCCATCAATCTTCGCTGCTTCCGTTGGATTTAAAGAAACTTCCCATCCTGCAGGTTCTTTATCTTTTGTATCCACCTTAATCGTCAGATCTGATCCGTTCTTTTTTATTGCCGGAGTTGACATAAGTGGATAAATAATATTTTCTACTTTTGGATCTAGTGCTAAATTAGGCACCTTATCCAAATAGTTTTCAGTGTTTCCAATCCCACCATCTTGTTTGTCTATACCAGACAAGAAGGCATGTGCTTGTCCAACAGGTATCGTTAAAGCACCTGAGATAACAAGTGCTGTTAGCTTCATTCTCCAACTCATGTTTGACTCTCCCTTCAAAATAACTTGCATCTTGAAAGTAACAGCACAACGTAAATTTTATGTAACAGCACATTAAACATTTTATGAAACAGTTATTTTACTATATTTCTTTCAATCTCTTTCTTGCTTCATTTTCTTCAAAGGAACTATACACACGATAATCCTTTTGATCAAGAATTCGGAAGTGCTGACTGATTACATTCTGCTGAAGCCGGTAGCCTCTACGTGAATCTACTTCTTTCCACCAGACATGTCCACCCCAGGTTTTTTCTTTCGGTATCGCTACATACTCATGAACGACTAGTTCCATAACATCAAGCGGATTTCCACCTAATGCATGGTTAAGAATGTCTGAGTTTCGAAACAATGCACACATAGCAACGATTACAGTCCAGCTCGCTTTAATTCTTTCTTTTTCGATCTGCACTAACGTTTTCTTTGAAATTCCTAATATATCGGCCATCTTGTCTTGTGTATATCCAAGTTCAGTTCGTACAAGCTTGATCTTGCCTGTTAACAAGTCCACAATTTCGTCTTGTGTCATAATAAAGAGAATCTCCTTTTTATCCTTTTAGGAACATTTTACACAAAAAAACTCCTTTCAACAAAAATGAAAGGAGTTTCAGCTATACGTATATGGTTCCCAATGAGCAAGATCATAGAGCCCAGAATTAATTCGTGTACTCTCCGCTTCCAACAATGACAATAGTTCATTAGGAAGTTCACTGTGATGATCGACTAGGTTCATCTCATCGTTTGGGGATGAGATCAGAACCGTGAACAACTTCTTATTTTCCATGTTCATACCATGAACGTGAATATAATTTAAATCCTTTACTCGATACACAAAAAAGATACGGTATTTATTCAACTCTCCCACACTCCCTTATGAACAGTGTGGTCGGATTCTTCATACATTAAACCTTATTTTGGTGAAGACGGTGCAGTTGGAAGTTCGATCTCTACTTTCGTCCCTTCGTTCTCAACCGAAGAAAACTGAATAGCTCCACCATGCTCTTCAATGATTTTAAAACACACCATCAATCCTAAGCCCGTGCCCTTTTCCTTTGTTGTATAGAAGGGTTCTCCTAGGGTTTTTAAACGTTCTGCTGGAATACCACATCCCTGATCTTTCAACTCGAGAAGGACAGAATCGTTTCGAGTTCCAATCTTAATATGAATTTCTCCGTCTTTATCCATACTTTCAATCGCGTTCTTCAACAGATTGATGAAAAGCTGTTTAAGCTGATTCTCTACACCATATACAAGCGGTATGTTATCTGAAATATTTACCCAGATCTGTATGTTTTTCATGATCGCTTGGGTTTCTAGCAACCTAACAACACTATAGATCAGTTCTTGGATGTTCGTATGTTCGAAGCTAACCGCTTGCGGTTTAGCAACAAGCATGAGCTCACCGACGATGTCGTTGATCCGATTGAGTTCTGACTCCATAATTCTTAAATATTCTAACCGAATCACATCGTCTGCATCTGACAAAAGTTTCGTAAATCCTTTGAGTGAAGTTAACGGATTCCGAATTTCGTGTGCGACTCCTGCAGCAAGCTCGCCGAGAACAGAGAGCTTCTCTGATTTTAACATGAGTTCTTCTGTCTGTTTTGCTTTCGTAACATCTCTAGCAAAGGTAACTAAGCTCTCTACATGACCATCTTTCGTCATAACCGGAACACCGCGGGCCTCTAATAATATCCAATCACCATTTTTATGAACCAACCTGAACTCTGTCTGAAACGGTTCTTTTTTCACAAGAGCTCTCATGAAAAGATCAGAAAGGCTCTGTAAATCATCAGGATGAACCATTTCCAGGATAGCCCCTTTAATCTCACCATCTTCATAGCCAAGTACAGGTAAGTGTGAAGGAGATACATATTGTATGATGCCAGATGGATCAATCACAGTAATAAGATCTGTAGAATGTTCTGCGATCAAACGATATTTCGCCTCACTTTCACGTAGAGCACGCTCTACTTTTTTCTGAGAAGTAATATCACGATATACAATTACGAACCCCATAATCTTACCGTCCATGTCACATATGTTTGAAAAAGATGCAGATACGTCAAAAACGGTTCCGTCTTTGTGTATACGTTGTGTTTCATGAAGCGGAACGGATTGTCCTTGTTTTAACAAGTCAATGATCTCTTTTGATTCACCTTGCAGGTGTGCTGGTGTAATAACAGGATAGTCGTCATTATCCTCCGAGAAATCCTCTTCAGCCCAGCCGAACATCTGAATGAATGCATCGTTCACCTTAATGACCTCTTGCCTTGTGTTAATAATGAGAATGGCATCTGTTGTTCCTTTTAAAACCGACTCTAATAGATCTAGAGCCACACTCAGCTCTTCTTCCTTCTGTTTATGAGGTGTTATATCACGTCCTGTGATAACAAGCACTTGCGGTTTACCATCACTCGTAAAGGTAGGTTGCTTGATGAGCTCTAGCATCACTTTACGACCGTTCTTCATCATAATCTTTTCAGCTGTTTTTATCGGTTTTCTTGTTTCCCATGCTCTCTTATCGGAAAGGCTACATCTTTCAATTGCTTCGTATGAAAGTCTTGTTTCAAGTTCCTCAAGACTTTTTCCTTTATATTCATCGTGGTTGATTCCATAAATATTAAGAGCGAACCGGTTTGCTTCTGCCCATGTTCCATCCGGATACCTTAAACAAACAAATTCGGGCAGGACATCGATCATTTCTTTTAAAGTGGCAACTGCAGGTAATTCATCCTGACTTAATACTTTCATTCTATCCACCCTTTTTTTACTAAAACTTTCTTAACGTCTATAAATTAAATAAAAGGGTCTATTTTCCTTTATTTTTTTCAGGAATTCGCACGTCAAATTCGTTTATTTTTCGCCTAAATATGACAAAAAGACGCTTTCCTCGAGGAAAGCGTCTTTCGTATCTGCTGACGATTAAACGGCTTTTACCGCTTCTTTTAGCGATTTACCTGGCTTGAAAGCAGGTACGTTGCTAGCCTGAATCATGATCTCTTCACCAGTAAGAGGATTACGTCCTTTTCTTGCGTTACGGTTTCTTGTTTCAAATGTTCCGAAACCGATAAGCTGCACGCTTTCACCGTTTTTCAAAGCATCTGTAATCGCATCTAGCACTGCATCAACGGCAAGCGCTGATTCCTTTTTGTTCATACTCGTTGCATTTCGAACTGCATCTACTAAATCCATCTTTTTCATTATAAGTTGCTCCCTTCAAACATTGAATGAACTGCTTGTGTAGCAACATTATTAACGAAAAAAATAGGTTTCATACAGAAAGATACAAAATTCCGAAAAATATTTATATAGTTTAATAATTCGTTTTCTAGTCAGAACCCTTGAATGGTCATTCCACCATCAACAAATAGTGTTTGGCCGTTCACGTAATCAGCTGCTTCACTAGCTAAAAATACCGCTGGTCCCACAAGGTCCGGTAGTTCTCCTACTCTCTTTTGCGGAGTAACAGCGAGTATATCTTGTAAATATTTCTCGTCGGCTAAAAGTTTCTCAGTTAATGGTGTCTTAAAATACCACGGTCCGATGCTGTTCACATTTATGCCGTACTGTCCCCACTCAAGAGCTAAGTTCTTTGTCATCTGTATGATCGCAGCCTTGGTAGAGGCATAGACTACGCCGGTACGAAGAGCAACATGTCCAGCAACAGAAGAAATTGTAATGATCTTTCCTCCTCCAGCTTGCTTCATTCGTAGACCAGCTTGCTGTGAGAACCAAAAAGCTGAACGAAGGTTCGTGTGCATGATCGTATCCCATTCTTCATCAGATACATCTAAAGCTTTTGATCGGATATTCATTCCAGCATTGTTCACAAGTATATCGACCCCAACCTGCTCTGAATCTAGTGTTTCAAAGATTCCTTTAACCTGATCCTTGTTCGTAACGTCCGCTTCAAAAAGATACGCCTTTGTTCCTGCACGTTCGATCAACTGTGCTGTCTTTTCCAGATCAGATTGTGTTCGGGATACAATGATCACATCCGCTCCGGCTTCTGCATATCCAATCGCGATCGCTTGTCCGATCCCTCTTCCAGCACCCGTTACGAGTGCTGTTTTGCCTTTAAGTGAAAATGACGGTAGATACACGTATATGACCTCCTCTATTTAGTTAAAAAGTTCCGGGGAAATGATGAAGTAACGGACTTGATCTGACTGATAGGCTCCCGCTCCCATAGCATTCATCGTATTGATGCTAATATGATAAGCTTCAAATTCCGTTTCTTCCTCGGTTTCAGAATTGCCTTCAGCAGTTACGGCTACTGCTGTCTTTTCAGTAATACCTGATCTCTCTATATTCCATAGAGAGCTGTTCTTATCAAGGTGGATTGCATCAGAGTTCGTAAAACTCACGTAATAGGAATTACCCTTTGGCACCATATTTTTTAAGCCATGCAGATCGAGAGCTTTAAAATAAATGCTAGGTGAAGAAATAAAGTTTTCACGATTTACCATTTCGAGCTCTTCATCCATAACATGTGTACTTATTTGATAATTCCCATCATGCAACGAGATCCATGCATTCATATCTCTTCCATCTCTATAATAAGAAGTTTCATAATTAAACTGCCGAACTTCTCCATCGCTATTAAAGTTGATTTCCACATTGTTTATTGCAAGCTCTCCCTCTGCATGTAGCGCTTTCTTTACCTTCTCATACTCATTATAAAAATTCATCTCATACACATTTGTTGCTGCTTTAACATGAAGCACTTCTTCATAGAAAGCTGTTACTGAGTAGTTCACAATAATGCTTGATAAAAAAGATAACACCCCGAGAGAAGCAGCCCACTTTTTTGCATCCTTATTAAGGATAAGCTTAGGAAGAAAAAAGAGTAAGAAAATCGAAATACCTACAGGCAATACCAATGAATCAATGCGAAACGTAAACGTACCTAACAAAAAGTAACCGATCAGTTTCCACCCAATGTTAGATTCTTCATGAGTCGCTTTTTTCTTATAGATGAGGATTAATAATATAAGAAAAATACTGGACATACCCAAGCTAGATATGATTCAAACTGCATCGTTCTCCCCCTAATTTTTGGATAATAGTATAAGTTTATCAAAAAACTCGTGAAAAAGACGCTTCTATAAATTAGAAATTCATTCAACCGAAAACCAAGCTCAGGGAAGCACACAAAAAAGCACAGCTCACTCGCTGTGCTTTTCCTAAGATTCTACCCACTCTTTTCTTAGCGTAAATAGATCTTTTAATTCGTCTGTTGATAGTTCCGTAATCCAATTTTCACTCTGAATCACTTTTTCTGAAAGTTCTTTTTTGCTCTCGAGCATCATATCAATCTTCTCTTCTAATGTGCCAAGCGTAATCATCTTGTGCACCGTCACGAATTTTTTCTGTCCGATACGATGGGCACGATCAGTCGCTTGATTCTCAACAGCTGGATTCCACCATCGATCATAATGAATAACGTGATTGGCTTCGGTCAAGTTGAGACCAGTTCCTCCAGCTTTTAGAGATAAAATAAAGATCGGATGCTCTCCGTCTTGAAAACTTTCAATCATCTGGTCACGTTTTTGCTTGCTTAGACTTCCATGCAAAAAGAGAACGGATCTGCCAAACTTTTTCTCCACATACTTCTTTATTAATTCACCCATAAAGATAAACTGTGTAAAGATCAAGCACCTTTCATCTTTTTCAAGAATTGCATCGATCAATTCAATCGTTTTTGCAAATTTAATAGACTGATCCTCAAGTTTTCCTAGCTTATCATTCTTCGTATAAAGAGCCGGATGATCGCAGATTTGCTTTAATTTGCCTAACATCGCGAGTAATAATCCACGCCTTTGCATCCCTGTAACTTTTTCTAACTGCTCAAACGTATCTTGAACAAGTCTTTCATACATAGAAGCTTGTTCTTTTGATAATGGACAATATTCTTTGATCTCTTGTTTCTCAGGCAGATTAAGCTGTACCGCTGGATCCATCTTCGTCCGTCGCAGCAGGAATGGTTGAACAAGCTGTTTTAACTGCTGTAAACGCAACGTATCATTGTCTTTCTCAACTGGTACTACAAACTTTTTCTGAAACGATGGTTCGCTCCCTAAATATCCTGGGTTTAGAAAGTCGAAGATCGCCCATAGCTCAAGAAGCCTGTTTTCTACAGGAGTTCCCGTTAACGCAATCTTGTGACGTCCGTTCAGCCTGCGGATACTTCTTGATTGTTTTGTATAACTGTTCTTGATGTTCTGTGCCTCATCGAGTACGATCGCTTCCCAAAACGTTTCACTCATCTCATTAAAATCAAGCTGGCATGTCGTATACGAAGTGATAACAACATCGAATTTTTTGTACCACTCAGTAAATTGATCTCCTTTTTTCCGGTTCCCTCCGTAATGAAGACCTACCGATAAAGTCGGTGAAAAGTTTTGAAGCTCCTTTTGCCAGTTTCCGATTACAGAAGTAGGACATACGAGCAAAAAAGTGCCTTCGTGCTTTTCTTTTTCTTTCACTTTTAAGAAATAGTCAATGGTCTGAACGGTTTTCCCTAGTCCCATATCATCTGCTAAACAACCACCAAGACCGAATTCCCGGAGAAAGTACATCCATGAACTACCTGTCTTTTGATAGTCTCTTAACGTTCCGATCAAGTTTTCAGCTTTTGGCTGAATAGGTAATGTCTTGATCTCTGTAAGCTGATCCATCCATGCGTTCAATGGTTCATCCCACTCAATGTCAAGCATCGGTCCTTCTGACTCTATTCCTTCAAGACCATCTTCAGCAGGGTTGGTTTCCATGTTTAGCAGATGTTGTTCTAACACATCTTTTAGCTGTATGCCTGTACGATCCACGTTTTTAATAAGATGCCGTACTTGTTTCATCCACTCAGGATCGACTCTGTACCATTGACCGTTTCTTCGCACGAGTCTTCTGCTGCCATCAACGAGTTTTCGAAACTCTTCTTCTGTAAGCTCTTCGTCCCCCGTTGACATTCGCCAATCAAATTGCATGATTGCATTTAATCCAAGGAAAGACGGTGCACCGCCAGATTGCTGCGATTTTGTTTTTATCTTTGCTTTTACTTTCGGTTGAAGTTCTTGAACGGTCTGCCACCATGCTGGAAGGACAACGGTAAGTCCAATCTGCCTTAACAGATCGCTTTTTAGCGTTAAAAAATCCCAAGCCTCTTTTTCGGTTATCTCATTACGAATTTCTTTACGTGTATTTGGTTTTAACCATGAGATTAATTTTGTTACGAGCTCTATATCAGATTCTAACATCTCTTTAAAAGGTTTCCATTCCTCTGGGAGAAGTGTGCTCTTTCCGAGATAAGGTACAGCTATTCCATCATCTTTTTCTTGAAGAATGACGTTCAGCTTCCATATATCTTCACTACCTTCACCATCATTAGCAGGTTCAGACAGTTCAAAAATGATATCAAAGGGTTTCGGATCTTTTCTCCAGCCAATCTTAATCAGCCATTCGTCTTCATTCAAGTGATTTAAGGCCGATATAATCTGTCGAGGTACCCCCTTCATACGATCTCTGTTAAAGTTTGAAGGCAAGTAAGTACTTCCGTCATGTGGCAATGTAGAGAGAGCTTCATTCAACCACGCCGATTCAATTCTCTCTCCATCCGTTCTCCATGCCCATACCCCTGTTTTCCATGCCTCGTAATCAGGAGTAACCTTATCTTTTTGCATCAAACGAAAGACATCGTTAGCCTCTCTTACAAAAGCCCAAGAATCTTCTTCCCAATTGTTTTCCGCCAGAAAAAAATCGGGGTAGCGATTAAAAAGATCAAATGCTTCCCCAGCATCCAAATAAACATTCTGATCATCATCAACATCTAGCAACGTCCCGTAAAATGAAGGCTTATGCCATGTAAATAAAAGAGGTTTCCAGTCGTTTACATGCACTCTTTTTTGATGTTTTGTGGCCCATAAAACCATGTTGCCATGAAGCCATTTCGCGTGTAGCAAAAGATTGCTTGTATCGATCATGAAATAAACTTTCCTTTCCTAAGCTCTTCCTGAAAGGCTCTAAGCCGCCCATAAACTGTAGCAATCTGATTGATATACTGTGAAAAACGTTCTTCTTCTCCAAGATCAAAATATAAAGTGCGAAGCGTTTTTAAATGTTTAATGGCGGATTGATAAGATTTTCTTGTCCTCTCATTAATAAGCCTATCGATCGCTTGATGATAGATCGGCAAAGCAGATTCTTTTTGAAAAGACACGACCTCTTTTAGATCTTTTCTTTGAATCAACTCTGGTGAGTAGCCCATGATTACTTGCAGTTCCACCCATCTCTCATGCTCACCGATCACCATCAAATATTCACCATACTCATAGAACGTGATGGGTAAAAATTCGATCAGCATCTCTTCATACTGATCCTCGTCACCTGTGTGTTGAGCGTACTTCCAAAAATAGCTTAAGTATTCATGAAAAAACTCTCGAGAATCGGAATGATAATAGTACGTACCAACACCTTCTAAGAAATATGGCTTAAGATCGAGCAGCCATAACAAGAGGCGATCCCATTCTTGTTTGTCTACCAATAACTTCATCCAAACGAGATAATGAACCATGTCTACTTTTTTCTCACACTGAGTTAGTCGTTTGAAAGCAAGTTCTTCATTTCCACTTGCAAAGGCAAAATGAACAAGAGCCAGTTCGAGCATTTGAGATGTTTTGCCACTCTCTTTTTCTTCTAAAAGCTGCTTTTCATATTTAGACACCCAAGCTTGTTCAATATAAAGTAACGACCAGCTGATCTGGAATAGATAAAATAGAAGATGTCCCCACTTAGGTGGAATCTCATATAAACTCTGAAAGTTGCTTAAACTTTCTTCCACAAGCTTTTTATTCTCATTTAGTAACTTTTTGCTGTCGATCTGTTTTAATGTAATATACATTTGATCACATAGTTTCTCAACGGTAGCATCAAAGTTCGATTGCATATATGTAGCCACACCATACTGAGCTTCAAAAGAAAACAATCGGAGCAGCGTTTCGATCTGTACGTGATATTTGTATAACAACGCAATATCTTCGTCAAAGAATTGTCCTGCATTTAAGAGCGCAGGGTAATAATCTCGGTAAATATGAACAAACGTATAACTCGTATCTTTTCCGTCTGCGAGATCTCGAAAGGAGACGGTTTGCAGTTTACGTCTCTCGAATGTTTCAAACCGTTCTGAAAAATACTCACGCCATAGTTGAACAGAATGTGTGTTTTGAACTTTTTGCTCAGGCGTTTCATAATGAACTTGAGTTTCGCCCTTATCTTTATGCTCTTCAGTTGGTTTCATTCCGTCTCCCCCCTTTCTTTTTATTACCAATTATAGCAAAATACATCTAGACTCATTCATGTATATCATATCTATTTTAAAGGAAACCGGTGAAATTGACCAAAGATACACATTTAACACCTAAAACAATTCCAATTTTTACCGATAATTTTAAGTGAAGTGTCTCATAAAGGCTTGTACAAGCATGAACCAAAGTATAAGTTATTTGAAAAGAAGTTCCGTGGAGTTAGGTTTATCTTTAATGATATGCCAGTCAATTGCCATAGAGACTTCTTAGTCGTTACATCCCGAAAGGAAGAACTACTTATGATAGAAAAAAGTATTCAAGAACGAATTCTCCTATTAAGAGAAGAATTATATCGAATCTCAAATCAACTAAACTATGAACTAACACACCCTAAACTGGTCACAATAAGCCAACAGCTCGACCAATTATTAAATCAGTACGCTGAAATCCAACAAAAAGCATAAAAAGCGACCTTTATCCAGGTCGTTTTTTAATTTTCAAAAGACCTTCCATCTGAATTCGACATAGAACCCCAGCCTTATGTAGATTTTTGTAACATTATCACTTTTTTAGACGAAACCCTTTTTCTTTTTGTAAATTTATTGCATATTAAGTGAAGACAAAATCTCTCATGAAAGTTGTGAATGAAACATGTTATTGCAATTAATTGAGGAAAAACGTGAAGTATTGTTATGTCTTGGCAAAACATATGGTTTAACTGCTAAAGAAACAGTAATCTGCAGTCAGGAATTAGATCAGTTATTGAATCGCTTAGATGAGTTTATTGGTGAGCCTAGCGATAACTCGTAATTTTTGTCTATTTCCTGGGAAATTTGTCGTTTAAGAATCTTATTCTCTACTTTATCCTATCGCACATCATGGATATCTATTAAATTCCATAATTACCTATTATTATATGAAAATAGTAATGTAATCTGTTTGTTATCTTCTCCTAATGAGTTTGTTACATTCGATTAGTATAATTGGCAACCGAGGCGTATTTAACCAATTATACATATTAGGAGGAGTTATCATGATAAAAAAATGGGTAATTACAGGGGCTCTGGCATTCGGATTGCTCGTTTCTGCTCCCGTTAGTGGATTTGCAGCAATGGGGGATCACACTCTCCGACCGGGTACTTGGGACAATGACGTATATGAACTTCAAGGAAAATTAAAAGCGCTAGGATTCTATGATTTTGCTGTAACAACAGGTTATTATGGTCCCGTTACTAAGCAAGCCGTAACAGACTATCAACGAGCTAAGAGCTTATCAGTAGACGGTATTGCTGGACCTCAAACGTTTAACAGCATTCAAAATAACGTTACAAAAAAGAGTATGACTGTTGCTGCGACTGCCTATACGGCAAGTTGTGAAGGCTGTAGCGGTACAACTTTCAATGGTACAAATCTAAAAGAAATTCCTTATGCAAAAGTAATAGCAGTTGATCCAAACGTTATTCCTATCGGATCTGTTGTTTATGTTCCTGGTTATGGTTATGCTGTGGCTGATGATACCGGTGGTGGAATCAATGGTAAGGAAATTGATGTATTTATGAAGAACTATTCTGATGCCGTTAATTGGGGAAGAAAAAGTGTAAATATTACAATTTTAAACTAAATGAGATGAGGTCACTGTACCTCATCTTTTCTTTGCTCACAGCTTAAAAAGACGCTGTGAGTTTTTTTATGTTTACATTAATTTCAAAAATATTACATTTTTTATTTTCTAAATATTATAATAATGATAAAGTTAAATTAACTTTTTTGAGAGGATGTACATAAATGAACATGAAGAATCAGATGACAATAATTAAAAATGCAATAGCTGAAGTGTTAACAGGAAAAGAAGAACTTGTCGAATTAACGATGATATCAATCGTCAATAAAGGTCATTTATTATTAGAAGATGTACCTGGAACAGGAAAAACTGTACTTGCTAAAAGCCTTGCCCGATTAATAGGTGGAGAATTTAAAAGAATTCAGTTCACACCCGATATCCTTCCCGCTGATATTACGGGCATACAGTTCTTTCATCCGAAGCATCAAGAGTTTGAGTTGCGTCCCGGTCCAGTTATGACGAACATCTTATTAGCAGATGAAATTAACCGTGCGACTCCTCGAGCACAATCTAGTCTATTAGAAGTGATGGAAGAAAGACAGGTTACGATTGATGGTGAAACCCTTCCCCTTCCGTCTCCTTTCTTAGTTCTAGCAACACAGAACCCTATTGAATCTCACGGAACATTCCCCCTTCCTGAGGCCCAGCTTGATCGTTTTTTTATGAAATTACCGTCTGGTTTTCCAAACTACGATCAAGAAAAAGAAATGCTTCACATGTATCGTAAAAATAACCCACAAGATTCTTTAGAACCTGTCTTCACTTTAGAAGATATATTAGTCATGCAAGAAGAAGTAAAGCACATTCATGTTAGTGATAGTGTTGAGAATTATTTACTATCCATCGTTCACGCGACCCGCAGTCATGAATTTATTGAGAACGGTGTGTCTCCTCGTGGTACCCTTGCCTTTATGAGAGCTGCTCAAGGCGCTGCTTATGTACAAGGAAGAACGTTCGTTACTCCAGACGATGTCCAATTCGTAGCTCCTTATGTTTTAACTCACCGATTAGTATTGACGATGGAAGGAACGATGAGAAAAACGAAAGATCAAGTGTTAAAAGAGATCCTTGAAGCTATTATTGTCCCTGTAGAATCTGAGGCAGGTAGATAACATGCAATGGAACAGCGAGGTATGGATTAAATCCATCTTTCGGGCCTTAGTTATTTTCAGCCCATTAATACTTTTGATAGGTTTTTATCGTAATATTCCATTTTTGTTTTTATTAGGACTTGCGATCATTTTTTTGTATGGAACATTATTGCTGCAATCTAGGTCAGCAACAAAGGACATTGTTTTAGATACTACTAAACAAGTTCATCGTTTGTTTCCGGGTGATACAGATCAGTTCCATGTAAAACTTGTTCATAAAGGAAGGTGGCCTTCTTATAGAGGAGAGCTCATCTTCACACATCGAGCTCCGATAGAGGTCATAGGTCATGTTGAGTCCAACAATACTTCAAAAGGAAGAATTGAAGTTAAGCGTCATTTTGCACTCTATCGCCAAACAGCTTTTACACAAACAATACCTTATACTGCTACAAGAAGAGGAACAACAAGAATTTCCAATTTGACACTTCAAGTACAAGATCCTCTTTCATTAAGTGGTCAAGCCTTGGCTTATAACGGTATATTTCCAACAGAAATTGTCGTTTACCCGAGGCCACTCCCTGTTCATCGTATTGAGCATCTGTTTTCTCAAGGTAGCGGTGAAGCTGTAAGACCTTTTGCATTATTTGAGAACGTATCTCTTCCTGCAGGTAACCGAGACTATTCTCCAGGAGACTCTTTTCATAAAATACATTGGAAAGCTACAGCACGCTCAGGCTCGCTTCAAACAAAAGTTTTTGAAAAAACAGTTGTATATCACTGGACATTTGTTTATACGATACTTCCTGATCATAAAGAGATGAAATCTCTTGAGGATATGGAGAACGAGATCAGTCACTTGGCATACATGTGTCAATTTGCTGCTGAAAAAGGGATTCCTTTTGAAGTGTTCATTAATTTTAAAGTTCCAGGTCCGATGGGGATGTATCATGTGCCAACTGGAAGCGGAGCGATCCACCTGAGCAGTATCCTTGAAGGTCTGGCGAGGATTGACCGATCTAATGTTATCGTGAAACCTCAGATCATGTGGAATAAGATGGATCGTAGTTTTGTTGGAACGAGTCCTTTCGTCATCTTTTTAGGTCATATTCCGACTGATCAAAATTCTCAAATCTTAATTAAGAAGTGGTCTAGATCAGGTGGAAGAACCTTTTATGTCGAGCATAACGAAGAACATGCCATACTGATGCCATACCTTTCATCGGAGGTCGCATCATGCTAAAGAAAAATCAGCAGTTTTCACTTTATGGATTGAACGTAACCTTTGATGCCATGCTTGTATTTATCTTCATGACTATCTTTTCAGGTGGTGCAACGTGGTTTGAATTCGTATGGTTCACGTCAAATCTCATTCCAATTATCGCGGTTAGCGGAGCTTTATACCTTTACAAACCTAACTTAAATAAGATCACACTTCTTGCTGTTGTGATCTTATCATCACTGTTGTTTTGGTATATGACTTCTTCTCTCCTTTTATCCATTCTGATCTCAATCGTCCTTATGTGGAGAAGCGCAGAAAATTGGAATGATCCTTTTAAGACAGATCTTGAATTAATTTTTGGTCTTGGCGCAGTGTTAACATTCATTCTTTCGCTCTTTTTTAAAGATGGCTACACCGTCATATATGGAGCAATCTGGACACAATTCATGCTCATGTTGCTCATTAAAATGACTCTGCACTATTTTAAGAATGATTCTATTCGGATCGTAATGAAGGATTTTGCTGTTCCTTTAACGCTAGTTGGGTTAAGCGGGGTGATCCTTGCTGTATTAGGACCGTTAAAACAACTAATTTATTGGATTCTAGACGGTGTATTCTTCATTTTGTATTATATTTTGGCGGTTCCTCTTTGGGAGTTGCTTTCCCTTCTTCCCCCATTGATTCAAATGATTAAGAAATTGTTTAATACAAAAGAAGGCGGAAAGATGGAATTGAGTAATAAGACAGAGGACATAGTAGAGCAGCGTCCTGAAACACTTGCGGAATCTCCGATGCTTCTATACACGACAATCGCGATTCTTATCATCATCGTCATATTCTTTCTTTGGAAAAAGAGAAATATATTCAACAATCAATCCAGCCTTTTGCTTAATGGAAACATTTCAGTTCTTGATAGTTCATATGCGAACAGCCAGTTGATCGGCAAGAAAAGATGGCTTCACTCCAAAGACAGGACTAGAAAGAAATTTTTACAATTTGAAAAAGTGATGGATAAGAAGGGATTTGGAAGAGAGCCTGGTGAATCTGCGGTGAACTGGTTTCTAAGACTTGAACTATCCGGAAAAGATGCAGATTCTGTTTTAGCTGCTTATGAAAAA
Organism: Fictibacillus sp. 18YEL24; assembly: GCF_015903855.1. Classification (GTDB taxonomy): domain Bacteria; phylum Bacillota; class Bacilli; order Bacillales; family Fictibacillaceae; genus Fictibacillus; species Fictibacillus phosphorivorans_C. The sequence continues at coordinate 159,440 of NZ_JACZDT010000003.1, read as the reverse complement.
GTACGTTACGGTGAAGAGAGCATTTCTGATGAGGAGTACAATCAGTATGTAAGTGCATTGAAAAAATTTGAAAAGTCGGATCACTTGAAGAAGAAGCCGAAATAAGACGGCTTCTTTTTTCTGTTCATACCACCTCATTTAATATAGACTAATAATATATAATTAGTCGGATTTCTTGCATACAAGGAGGATATTATGACAAAAAAAATATATGTGATTCATGAGAATAGTGAATGGACTGCTCCGTTATTCCAACGTTTTGAAGAACTCGGACTACCTTATGAAGATTGGCATATGAAAAAAGGACACATAGATCTGACAGAAGCTCCACCACAAGGTATTTTCTATAACAGAATGAGTGCCTCCTCTCATACGAGAGGACACCGATATTCACCTGAATACACGTCTGCGGTACTATCCTGGCTTGAGAGCTATGATCGTAAAGTATTTAACGACTCAAGAGCGCTTCAGCTCGAGATCAGTAAAGTGAAACAATACAGCGCATTAAAAGCATTTCATATACCTGTTCCCAGAACGATTGCCGCTTACGGAAAAGATGAACTGATACATGCTGCAACGAAATTTAACGGCCCTTTCATCACGAAACACAACCGTGCGGGTAAGGGTCAAGGCGTTCAATTGTTCCAAACGCAAACTGCACTAGAGTCTTATGTACATTCGGAGAATTTTGATGAATCCATCGACGGAATTACTCTGCTACAAGATTATATCGAAGCACCAGAACCTTATATCGTGCGCTGCGAATTTATTGGCGGCAAATTTTTATATGCCGTTCAAGTAGATACTTCTGATGGATTCGAACTTTGTCCGGCTGATGCTTGTCAGATAGGTGATCAGTTCTGTCCGATTACAGATCAGACAGAGAATCTAACGCCAAAGTTTCAGATTCTTAAAGACTTTGTTTTACCAAATCAAGAAAGTTATGAAGCATTCTTAGATGCAAATGGCATTACATTTGCCGGTATCGAGATCATTACGGACAAGAGTGGAAACGTATATGCGTATGATGTAAACACGAATACGAACTACAACCGTGATGCTGAAGCAGAAGCAAATATATATGGCATGAAGGCGATCGCGGAGTTTTTAGGTACAGAATTATAATAATAAAAAGGTGACGGTCATCTCAAAATATGCCCTCACCTTTTTATTAAGCTATTAAGTATGATCCACAACTACAGGAGTCTGATTTAAACTCTCCCATAGATAATAAGTGATATATGTACGCCACGGTGTCCAATCCTGCGCAAGCACCCTTACCTCTTCTTCTGATGGTTGTTCATCTAACTTCCAAACTTGACGGATGGCATTTCTTAATCCAATATCTGCAGCAGGCAGTACATCCGTTCTTCCCATACCAAAGATTAAAAGACATTCGATCGTCCATTTCCCTATCCCTCTTATAGGCAACAGAGCTTGTAGAACTTCTTCATCCGATATACTCCATAAGCTTTCTAAATCAAGAGTACCTCCTGCAATAAGCTTTGCTAGGTCAATGATATATTCGGCTTTTCTCTGACTGAATTGAAGCTCACGAAGGTCTTCATACTCTAGCTTTGCAACAGAATTTGGAGTTGGAAACACTTGAAATGTACTTCCCTCTACTTCCACTTTATCGCCAGCAAGCTCAATCAGGCGTTCGGTCAACGTTCCAGCAAAAGTTAAGTTTACTTGCTGGCCGATAATAATTTTTACAATAGACTCAAACAGGTCCGTGTCTGTCAGAAGCTTTAACCCCTCAAAGCGTTGCAGGACTCCAACCAATTTCTCGTGTTCTTCAAAGTGGTGATAAAGAGGTGACAGATCGACTTCTGTTGAAAACAATTGTTGTATTTTTTTCTTAACTGCCTCTTCAGATACTCGACCAATTAAAGGTATTGCTTTACAGTTCAGAATAGGGTTAGTAACCGTTCCGCTCGATACTACTTTTACATAGCAAGGAATTTCTTCTATCCTGATTATTTTTTCGTATTCTGTAAATTGTTCATTGAGTTTTAAGACATGAGTTTTCCCTGTAACCGTTAGTCGCTGCATCATCTTTTGAAAATCAAACGGTGGTTTAGGTTCAATCACAAACTCCATCCTAACCATCCCTTCTTATTGAAGCTACTTACCCTCTTTTACCTCTTTATCGTTATCTTCATTATTTATATAGGGATTGTCGTCTAACTGATCGATTGTATGTTTATAGGCATAACCTTTTGTAATGGCGGCTGCGAAAATAATTACGACGAAGATAATGATAACGAGGGTAATTAATATTGAAATCGTTAATATGCTCATACAGACTCCTTACCAAAACTGATTTTATTTGTATAATAGCACATTTTCCCATTAAACAAACGTAGTTCACGATGCATAAATGGTATGAAAAAAGCAGCTATGCCCAATTTCAGACACAACTGCTTAGCTATTATTTACTTTTCTTCATATTTTTCATGCATCACAATACGATTAACATCGAAGCGTTCTGTAGGCTTTGCAGGCACGTCAGCATATCCTAATGTAATCATCATTACAGGAATGAATCGTTCTGGAATTCCAAGAGCAGGCACAATAGCAGCATGATCGAATCCTGTCATCGGACATGAATCAACACCAACTGCTTTAGCAGCAAGCATGAGCTGCATCGCACCGAGTGATGCATTTTTAAGTGCTTCTCTTTCGCCGATCGCACGCCCTTGTGAATAGGCAGAGTTAATATTTTTCAATAACATATTTCTTGCTTCTTCTGGAGCTTTTTCAAATACTTCTGCAGCTACTTTATCTGCTTCTGTGTCTCCTAAGACTACCACTACAGCTGATGCATCCAGCACATGCTTTTGATTATAAGCAATCGGGAAAAGCTTTTCTTTTTGTTTTTGAGATGTTACTACAATAAAACGCCAGTGCTGCAGATTCCATGCTGATGGAGCTTTCCCAGCCATCTCAAAAATCTGGTGAAGTGTTTCGCTCGGAATTTCTTTGTCTTTCTGATACAAACGTACAGAAGATCGTTCTTCCATAACTTTAAATGTTTCGTTCATTTCTTCCACTCCCTATTCCGCATTCTGATGGTTTCTCTATAAAATAAAGAGGTGCCACGTTTCGTTGACACCTCGTTACTATTCCACCAATTATAGTGGGTTATCAGTTGAAGTCAAAAATTATGCATTGTGTTTCGCTGATACTAATTCTTTAGCCAATTCAGTCGCTCTTTCACTTGCATCAGCCAAAATTTCTTCTGCACGATCTGGTGCTGCTGCCATACCTTCTGTAAATACATGATGATAATCAGTAATTCCGATGAATGCCATCACACCTTGAAGGTATCCGTTCGTGAACTCAAAAGCTTGAGCAGGACCTTCAGAATATACACCACCACGAGATTGAACGTGAACAGCAGTCTTGCCGCCTAATAATCCAGCTGGGCCGTTCTCTGTGTATTTAAACGTCTTTCCTGCCATCACTACATTATCGATATATGCTTTAAGCATTGGAGGATAGCTCAAGTTCCACATTGGTGTGTTAAAAACATACATGTCTGCTGAAAGGAATTGTTCTAAAATTTCGCCCATACGGCTTGTTTTCTCTACTTGTGATGGAGAAAGCTCTTGCCCTGCAGCTAATTTGCCCCAAGCATCTAGAACATCGGCATCGATGAACGGAATGTTCTCTTCATAAAGATTTACCGTTTCGATTTCTACGTTTTCGTTTTGATTAGACAGTTCGTTTAAGAAGTGACGTCCTAGGCGAAGTCCGAACGATTGATCCATTGGTTTTGGGTTAGAGTTAATGTAAAGTACTTTCATTTTTGTTTCTCTCCTTTATGTCTGTTGTAATTAGTGATTAACTTCTCTTTAGTAAGTTGATTCTTTTACATCATAATTCCATAACTTACTTTTGTCAAGCACTAAACTTTTAATTATTATCATGATTTATTTTAGTGATTTTTCCCATTAAAAAACGCTTTCTAGCTAATAGCCAGAAAGCGATAAGGGGGAGCGAAGATCAGCGTTCCGTTAAAAGGAACTTGTACCTTTATAAAAATTATATTCTTCCAGGCCGTCAAAACATTGCAAACGGTCCCCAATCGTTAAACCAAAATCAATATAAGCATGGCTTTTTGCTGTTAAAAGATTCTTATCTTCAACAATCTGTTTTGATTGATACGTTCCATTCAACCAGCTGTTTGTTTTAGCAAATTCATCTTCACGTAAAGACACAGTATATGACCTGCCGTTCAATATACCGGCTCGTCCTAAAATAACTGCTCCATTACCAATAGCTGCAATCTTAATATTCTCTCTGTTGAACACTTGCAACAGATGCAGAAGTCTCGGATTTCCTTGAGTGAAAGCTTGTTTTCCCCCAGGAATAATGAGCATCTCATAATCAATAGGACTAATATTCTTCATCTTAATCGTAGGCTGCATCAGTAAACCACATTCACTAGTAACAGTTCCTGGCAACAGCGAGAAAGGCAGCACTTCATACTTTTTACCGATAATAGATAAAGTCGTCATTACTTCAACTTCTCTAAATTGTGGATACAGATAGACAAGTACTTTCTTTTTCAATGGTATTCACCCATTCCTGTTACTTTTCTACCCGTCTTGCAGGGAAGAGGGTGTATAATTATTGTAACAGGATGCCGACTTGCTTTGTATTGGGAAAATTGAAGGAGAACATGTGCTTTCTTTTTAGTAAAATACAAGCAGTTTTCCCAAGTTATTAGATAGAATTGATAGGTTATCTATACAACATCTTGTTCAAGTGAGGTTATTTTCTGGTTAGAATGTAGGACTTTACGATTTAAAAATGCGATCGCAAAGGAAACCAAAAACAGAAAACTTACTAACACATATGTCTCTCGAACTCCAAATTCCTCTGCAAACCAACCGAGTAATAATGTCGCTATTCCAAATGTCCCATACACGATTGTCCCATGAGATGCATACACTTTAGCCAGCTGTTTATCTCTATAGGATTCTTGGATCAACGTATTTTGGGACACATCTCTCGCCATCTGAGGAAACCCAAAAACGAAAGAAACCAATAAGGCAATCCATGCTGATGAAGTTAAACCGAACCACACGTTAAGCAACATCAAACAAACCGTTGATGCCATAATGACAAAGCCCAGATATGATTCCATCCATTTAGAGAACCGGTATACTACAAGACCCGCTACCATCATTCCTGCAAAAAAAGACGCATTGATGTAACCCCACCACGCTTCTCCTTTTCCTATCGCTGTTTCAACATATACGTAAAGAATTGCGGCGATCCAAACTCCATGACCGAAGTTTTCAAGTACATCCATAACTGTTAAAGTTGTAAGTTTTTTTGATTGAAAGATCAGTTGCCAACCTTCTTTCATCGCTTTCCACTTCGACTCTTGTGTTTTAACGTTCTCCTTTTCGTTAACCTTTATTTGAATAGTAAGTAAGGTTGCAACGACAAATAAGCCAAAAGTTACCCATAGCATATTTTGTTCCCCCCACATCACCAATAGAACACTGCCGAGTGGCCATGATAAAAGCATAGAAGTCTGGTTGGCAATACTGATGAAACTGTTTGCTTTTACAAGCTCATCACTTTCTACAAGATCAGGAACCATAGATCTTCTTGCGGGGTTTCCGAGACCTTCAAGAAGAGAAATGATTACGACCAAAATATACAATAGAGTAAATGTTGTAGCCGTATGTATACCATATAAACCGAGTAAACATAAACAGAATAACAATGCTGTTTTAAGCATAAGTGTGTGGATCAATAAACTCGTTCGTTTGTACGTTTCAATGAATAGAGGAGCTAGAAAACCTGAAACAAGCAAGGACATCGTCTTCGCAAATGGAATAAGAGCCATATGCAGGACAGATCCCGTTTCATTGTAAACAAGTGTAATCAAACAAATGATATAGAGTATATCTCCTAAATTCGCGAGCGTCTGTCCGCTCCATAAAAAATGAAAATAGCGATTTGCTTTAATCATATAAATGCTTCATCCTTTTTATGGTAATATAAACCACACAAAGTGTACCACATGACAGGTGATTACGTCTTTGACGGTGTTTGAGTGGATGATGAGGTTGTTGATTTAAGGTTTTTGGGATAGGTGAAATTTTCGGGAAACGATCATAAATTCTCAGCATCGATCATAAATCCTGAGAGTCCATCAAAAATTCTCGGTATCGATCATAGATCCCAAGAATCGATCATAAAGCCTCGGAACCGATCATAATTCCCTAAATCATAGAGATTTTTCATTGCCGTAGCTAAAATTTTCTTCAAAACCCTCTCAAAAACTCAAAAAAAGCTGGCCCATATATAGGCCAGCGAACACAATCACATTATTTATGTCCTCTTCCTTTTGTAAGATGGCATGGTACTCCTTTACCCATAGCTCCTGGCTGTGACATGCGTTCCATGTAAGCCAATCCTCTTACGCATTGGGTTTTACAGGCGATGCAAGTTTCACTTGTAACCATCTTTTGTGTGTGCTGGTATTTATTAACCTGACTGTCATATTTATTTTTTGTTGTTTTCTTTGCATTTTTTTTAGCCATGAATGTGCCCTCCCCCTGAATCCTAAACCCAGTGTATGTAGGAAGAGGGGCTTTTGACATACATAAAAATAAAAAAACTACCCTATGTACAGGTAGTCTTCATCATGTGCGATTTCATATTGAATGCTTTGCCGTTCAGCCAATGACATGATGTAGTCACTGTCTGATTTGTCATACGCTAATAAAAACTCGTGCAATGGCATGTTGTATTTGTTCCAGACCACTTCCATCAGCCACTTTTGGCTGATCATAAAATATTCACCATTATAACGGTCTACTTTTATGGTATTGCCTACATACATCCATAACACTCCCTTTCAAAGAGGTTAAATATGCATTAGGTCTTACGGTTGTACCTCCATTATATTCCTTTTATCAGAAAAGTCAAAAAGTAATCGTCTGTATATAATATACGGGTACATTTACTACTTGACGCAAATAGTGGCAAAGAAATTGTAACCGTACTTGGGAAGACTAGACATAACCATAAATTGATATAAAATTTATAGTAGAATACGTCTCATGACCTATGACAAATAAACCATAATATGGTAACCTCAATAAGGTGTATTTTAAAACGTGTAAAACCTTTTAAAACGGGAATATGTTATTAAGCTGATGATATAGATAAAGGAGTAGTTCGTATTGCGTATTATAAAAGAGAATATTTTAGCATTATGTCTTCTCCTCTCTATCCCTTTACTGAATATTATTTATCAGGTATTAAATCACGGGGAACGCGGGGCGAGGCAACTTATTACAGCAGTGGATCACCAAATCCCATTTGCGGAGATTTTTATTGTACCTTATATCCTTTGGTATGCTTTTATTTTTCTAATGTTTGTTTACTTTTGTGTATATGACAGAGCCATCTATTATCGGACTTTATTAAGTTTTTGTGTTGGAATGCTGGTATGTTATGTGATTTATTTCTTTTTTCAGACCACTGTTCCCCGTCCCGAATTAGTTGAAGGTGGCATACTCACAAAGATGGTTCAATATGTATATGGGGCTGACCAACCGTTCAACTGTTTTCCAAGTATTCATGTTTTGAGTAGTTATCTTATGATCTTAGGTATTCGCCATAGTAAGATGTGGACGATCAGAAAAGATATCATTGTCTCAACCATCGCTTACAGCATTATCTTGTCAACATTGTTCGTCAAACAGCATGTTGTATTGGATGTAGTTGCTGGGATTTTATTAAGCAGCTTGCTATTTAAACTGTTCTATTATCTTGAGGCTGAAACGGTACTCAGCTTTTTCAAACGAATGTTCAAGACAAAACTTCAAAGCACAGAAAAAAGTTAAAGAAAAAAGAACTGCTTTTATAAGCGGTTTTTTTTTGTGGCTTTAACTCGTTCATAACTGTTTTCTATGTACAGACATAACTTGGGCTTGAAGGAAATATGAATAACATGGGAAGGAGTGATAATATGAGCGAAGATCAATTACATTCGAAGAATCAGAATCGGGCTGACAGTATGCATCAGATGTGTAAGCAGCATATGTATTATCATGTAACGATTAAAACCCGAGACGGACAAGAAATTGAAGGTATCATTACCGATCTAGACAAGAAAAATGTGTATATGATGGTTCCGCAAAACATGATGCCAGTCGAAGAAGAGCAAGAGAGTCCTCAACCTACACAACAGTCTCCAAATCCCCAACAACAATCTCAGCAAGTTCAACAAAGTTCAGAGCAAAATCAACGACAATGGTATGGTAATCCTTATTATCGAAGATATTATCGTCAGATTTTCCCACTAGCATCCTTAGCAGCTTTGTCATTATACCCTTATTATCCACCTTATCCCTATCCTTATTATCCACCCTACCCATACCCTTATTATTAGAAATCCGCCTGAAACAGACAGGCGGATTTTTTTTATGATTTCAATTAGGAAAAAACGGGAAGTGTACATAAGTCATATTAAATAAGGAGGTAATATAATGGCTAACGTTTTGGTTGTATATTATAGTTCTTATGGTCATATTCATGAGATGGCATTAGCAGCTTCAGAAGGTGTAAAGCAAGTTGACGGTACCGAAGTTAAAGTTGTAAAAGTTCCTGAATTTGAAGTCACAAAAAAATATATGTCTCAACAAGATGCTTATGTAAAAGCTCAAGAAGCACAGGTTGATATTCCTGAAGTTACACTTGATGATTTAAAATGGGCAGACGGAATAATCTGGGGAATTCCGACACGATATGGGATGATGCCAGCACAGATCAAACAACTACTCGATTCTGCGGGCAGTCTTTGGGCAAATGGCGATTTAGAAGGTAAGCCGACGGCCGTAATCACAAGTTCTAATACGATTCATGGCGGACAAGAATCTACTGCGATCACTTCTTTTGTTCCACTCATGCACTTTGGAATGATTTATGTAGGTCTTCCTTATGGAGAAAATCCAGAACAGATGACATCAGAAGGAATCGGTGGTTCACCGTACGCGGCATCGACTGTAGCTGGAGCAGATGGTAGTCAGCAGCCTCAAGATGCAGAGAAAACAATGGCATCTCGTTTAGGAAAACGCGTGGCAAAAGTGGCAAAAGCACTTAAAGGGAACTTATAGAATCTATATAAAAAGCCCCTCCACATGGAGAGGCTTTTCACATTACTTCACGTCATACCCTTGATCTTCAATCGCTTCACGCATTTCGGCTTCTGTAACTTTCGAGGAATCCACTTCAACTTCCACTTTTCCTGTTTCTAAGTGAACCACTACGTTTTTCACTCCATCTAGTTCATTTAGTGCATTTGTTACCGCTGCTTTACAATGTCCACACGTCATACCTTCTACATTTAGTGTTTTTGTTTCCATCATTTTTCCTCCTAAATTTTATTTAAGTTGACTCGTTTTAAACGCAATGCGTTCGTTACAACAGATACAGAGCTAAAAGCCATAGCCGCTCCGGCAACCCATGGTTCGAGCAAACCGAATGCAGCTATCGGAATACCTGCTGTATTGTAAAACAATGCCCAAAATAAGTTTTGCCTAATGTTCTGCATTGTCTTCCGGCTTAACTCTATCGCTTTTGGAATATGATTAAGATCACCGCCAACAAGCGTAACATCAGCGGCTTCGATCGCTACATCTGTTCCTGTTCCGATTGCCATTCCAATATTAGCAGTCGCAAGTGCTGGAGCATCATTGATCCCATCACCTACCATCGCTACTGTTTTTCCCTTTTCTTGAAGTTCTTTCACAATACGTGCTTTATCTTCGGGTAAGACTTCAGCGAATACCTCTTTAATGCCCACTTCTTGTGCGATCGCAAGTGCTGTTCTTTTGTTATCACCTGTGATCATATACACATCAATACCCTGTTCTGTTAAAGCGTTAATCGCATTTTTAGATGTTTCTTTTACCGTGTCAGCAACAGCTACAATCAGAACGAGCTCTCCATCTACTGCACCAAGCATAGCTGTTTTTCCTTCGTTCTCATATGCTTTAAGAAGTGCTTCCTGCTCTTTGTATTCTACAGCTTTTTCTTTCATGAGCTTTCTCGTTCCGACGAGTATCGTTCTCCCACTAACTACCGCTTCAATACCATGCCCTGGAATAGCATGAAAGGATTCCGTCTCAATGGATGGTATATCCTGTTTATTTCCGTACTCAACAATTGCTTCTGCTAAAGGGTGTTCAGAGCTTTTCTCTGCGGAAATCACATGAGCAAGGAAACCTTCTTTTAACTCTGTGAGATCTGTTACTTCTGGTTTACCTTTTGTAACCGTTCCTGTTTTATCAAGTAGTACAGCATTAATTCTTTGTGCACCTTCTAAATATTCCCCACCTTTGAACAGGATTCCCTGCTCTGCACCTATACCAGTTCCAACCATGATGGACGTCGGTGTTGCAAGACCAAGTGCGCATGGGCAGGCTATTACTAGTATGGCAATGCTGACTTCAAGTGCTTGTGGCAGGTTTCCTGAATCAACAAGAAAATACCAAATTACAAAGGCAAGTATTGCGATACCTACTACAATCGGCACGAAAATCCCTGAAATGTAGTCTGCCATACGTTGTATGGGGGCTTTTGATCCTTGAGCTTCTTCAACAATTTTTATGATTCCTGCTAAAGCCGTTTCTTTTCCTACTTTTTTGGCTTCCATACGAAGAGTACCATTCTTGTTAAGTGTAGCTCCAATAACGAAATCATCTTCTGCTTTTTCAACAGGAATCGCTTCGCCTGTAATCATACTCTCATCGACGGAAGAATTTCCAGAGAGTACAGTGCCATCGACCGGTATTTTTTCACCCGGTTTAATAACCAGCGTATCCCCCACCACTACTTGATCGATTGAAATTTTCTCTTCCATTCCATCTCGAACGACAGTAGCTTCCTTCGCTTGCAGATTCAATAGTTTGGAAATCGCCTCAGTTGTTCTACCTTTTGCGAGAGTCTCGAAATATTTACCGACTAAGATTAACGTGATTAATACAGCGCTCGTTTCAAAGTACAGCTGGGGCATATAGTCTGGATTACTAAGCGTTTTAAATGCTTCAACGACGCTGTAAAAAAAGGCAGCAGACGTTCCGAGTGCAACAAGAACATCCATGTTCGCACTCTTATTACGAAGCGCTCGAAAAGCACCGATATAAAAAGGTCCTCCGATATAAAATTGGACGATAGAAGCGAGAATAAATTGAAACCAAGGGTTCATGAATAATGAAGGCATCAACAGACCAAAATCCCAAGGCATATGTGCAAACATTGTATAGAGAAGTGGAAGAGACAAGATGATAGAAAGAATTAACTTTCTCTTCTTAGCCGTGATCTCTTCTTCCTTCTTCGTCTTTTTCTTTTCACGATCTTGGTGAGTAGACGCATGATACCCAAGCTTCTTGATCTTGTTTAAAACATCGTCTACAGAAACAATCGCCGGGTTATATTCTATGGATCCTGTTTCACCCGTTAAGTTAACGGTAGCACTAGAGATCCCTTCCATACGGTTTAAGCTTTTTTCAATGCGTGTAGAACATGCTGCACAGGTCATCCCCGAAATATCAAGATCTACTTTTTCTTTAACTACCCCGTATCCTAGCTTTTCAATTTTTTGTTCGATCTCTTGAAGGGTGATTGTTTCAGGATCAAACGTTACAGAAGCTTTTTCCATGGCTAAGTTGACGTTAACATCGACATGATCCATTTTGTTCAGCACTTTCTCGATTCGAGTTGAACAAGCTGAGCATGTCATGCCCGTGATTCCTAGATTTACTTTCTTTTTGCTCATGGCCTTCACCTTCTTTTATGATTTAGAGAATTGCTTAATGACCCTCATTAATTCTTCTATAGAGTCTTCTCCATCACCAGATTTTATCGCATCAGCCACACAATGCTGAGTGTGACTTTCCATCAATTGAAATCCTACTCTTTTTAATCCGGCTGTCACAGCTGAAATCTGAACAAGAACATCTATACAATAACGATCATCTTCTATCATTTTTTGAAGACCACGAACTTGGCCCTCGATCTTTTTTAAACGGTTGTTTAAATCTTGTTTATCACTGTCACAGCGATGTGTTTTTTGTTCCATATGGCTTCATCCCTTCGTTTTGGATGCTTACAAGGTTAGTATATACTATACCCCCCTATAGTATCAAAAGTTATGATCAGTTTCTTCTTTTGTTTACAAAAATGTAGATCCCTGCTAACGCTACAACTCCTAAAATGATCTTTCCTTCTGTATTCCATTCGGTTACGTTATACACTGAATATGCTTCAAGTACCAATGCTGGTATCTTACCTATTGAACTTGCTACAACAAAAGTCCATGCTGAGACAGCCCCGATCGCACTAGCAAATGTAACAAATCCTGAAGGTACAAAGGGCAGCAATCTAAGTGACAGAATGAGGATGAATGCTTCCTTCTCTCTTGCTTCCAACAATCTTACCACCCTGGGGTACCCTTTAAGCTTCTCTCTAGAAACCTGTTTGAATCCTTTTCTGTATAGAAAAAAAGCAACCATTGCTCCTAATGCTTCTCCAATAAATGAAATGAATGTTCCGTACCAAAACCCAAAGAATAAAATATTTGCGGCTGTTATAAAAACAGTAGGAACAACACCTAAAATTCCAATTAATATATTGAGAACGAGTGAAAGGATAATCGCCCATTCGCTATACTCTTGGAAAAATTGAATCACGGTTTCTGACATGACATGCGTTCCTCCTAAAAAATCCTAAGTTCATACCCCTTTATGGTACTAAAAAAGCCATGCAGCTGCATGACTTTTTACGTTCACTATTTTCTATTGTGAAGCAGGACAGTAAGGCTGATCAATGTTACAAGAATTGTAGCACCCATGTCAGACAGGATTGCAATCCAAAGTGTGAGCCATCCCGGTATCGTAAGCAGCAGAGCTAAAAGCTTCAACCCAAGCGATAATCCGATGTTCCACTTGATGATTGTATTTACTTTCCTTGAAACCTGAACAGCATCTGGAAGTTTTCCTAAATGATCTTGCATGAGTACAATATCTGCCGTTTCGATCGCACTATCTGTTCCTTTCCCCATCGCTATACCGAGATCTGCCGTAGCCAGTGCGGGAGCATCGTTGATTCCATCACCGATCATAGCCACTTTTCCATGCTTCTTTAGTGATCTAACCTTTTCTACTTTATCCTCCGGGAGCAGCCCCCCGAAGAAAGAAGACACTCCCGTTTTCTTAGCAACTTTATCTGCAACAATTGGGTGATCACCAGTCAGCATGACCGTTTCTCTTATTCCTTTTTCATGAAGCAGAGAGATAATGTCAGGACTTTCTTTTCTAATTTCATCAGCAATAGCAAACACACCAAGAATTTCAGTGTCACTTGCAACAAGGACGATCGTATTACCATCTTCTTTAAATGATTCGATAACATTTATTACGTCCTCATCCGCATGCATACTGCCAATGATTTTTTCGTTTCCTAGCCTATACGTTTTATGATTGACTACCGCTGTAATTCCTTGACCACTAACTGTAGTAATTTCATCCGCTTCTACTTCTTCAGCACCAACTTCCCGGCACTTTGCAACGACTGCTTTTGCAAGAGGGTGTGAAGAAGACTTTTCAATCGCATAAGCCACTTTATAAAAGTCGGGATGAAACGCTTTCTCCGCTACAACGTGCGGTTCCCCTAGTGTAAGAGTACCGGTTTTGTCAAAAGCAATGATATTTATCTTCCCAAGCTGTTCAAGATAAGCCCCGCCTTTGATCAAGATCCCATTTCTTGCATTAACGGTAATTCCAGATAGGATCGCAATCGGTGAAGATAGAATAAGCGCACAAGGGCAGCCCACGATCAATACCGCAAGTCCTTGATAGAACCATTCACCCCACGGATCGTTGAACAAGAGTGGGGGTACTAACATAACAAGTGCAGAAATAATCATGATGATCGGTGTGTAATAGTTTGCAAACCGATTGATGAAAAGCTCCGTTGGCGTTTTCGATTCTTGTGCTTCCTGAACAAGAGCCAAAATTTTAGAAAGAGCTGATTGGTTATAAGTCTTCGAAATTTTTACATGAAGGACACCTTCGTTATTGATGCTTCCACCAAATACGTTCTCTCCACTCTCTTTTTCCACAGGAAGTGATTCACCTGTGATCGCAGCTTCGTTCACAGAACTCTTTCCATAAACAACGACACCGTCTGATGGGATCTTTTGACCTGTTTTCACGAGTACCACATCATCAACAGCAAGTTCTTCGATCGAGATAACTTCTGTTTTCCCGTCTCTTAACAGAAGTGCTTCTTTCGGTGCTACCTTTAAAAGAGATTCCATCGAACGACGTGCTTTTTCCATCCCGTAAGATTCAAGAAGTTCATTAATACCAAAAAGGATTGCCACAAGTGCAGCTTCTTTCCATTCTCCAATTGCTACTGCACCGACTAAGGCAACTGTCATTAGAGTGTTTATATCAAATTTCAACTTCGTTAGATTTCGGAGACCTTTTAAAAACGTTGAGTACCCAGAAGCAATCGTCGCAACCGCATAAAATAGTATGGAAACATACGTTATGTTCATCATATGTTCTGTTATAAGTGCTGCTATGAAGGAAGCAACGGAGACGTATAGACCAATCATGAGCCAATTAGGTCCTGTAGGCTCTCCGTCTGATTCAAAACGTACATTCTCAGTCGAAAGGATTGAACGAACGCTGTCCAAATCCATTTGTTCATCTAAAACAATTTTGCTTGAGTTAAATTGCACTTTCGCTCGCTCTCCACCTGGAAGCTGTTGGATCTGTTCTTCCAGCTTTAAAGCACAATGTCCACACGATAAACCGGTGATCTTATGCTCTTTCATTTATGGTCCCTCCTTTCTAGTCGTGTCTCGCATGATGGATGGATTGATGCAGAAGGGTCATCACATGCTCGTCATCTATTGAGTAGAATAGTGTAGTTCCAGCGCGTCTAAATTTAACAAGTCTTAAATTTTTCAAAAACCGTAACTGATGGGATACCGTTGATTGCATGAGTGATAGTTCTTCAGCAATTTCAGAAACATTGCACTCTCTCTCTCCTAATAGATGCAAAATGCGAATGCGAGTTGGATCTGAAAGTGCTTTAAACGTTTGAGATACGATAAATAGTGTTTCCTCATCGAGGTGTTCATATTTGTTTTGCTGATCAGACATGAAAAACAGCTCCCTAAAATTCGGCTTTATTCATTATATGAACATATGCTCATATATGTTACTTAGAGTGTACCTAAAAATTTAAAATTGTGCAAAACAAAAAGAAGCGAGAATTCTCAGCTTCTTTAACTATTACTTATTTCGTTTCTTTTGAATCGCTGTTTTCGGCCATATGTTAGTGAGCGCCACACCCATTCAAGCGGTCCCATGTAATACCTTTTCATCCACCACTTTGAAAAAATAACTTGAATAGAAAAAATAACGCACGCCAAGATAACACCAACGAGTGGTCCAAACTTACCATACAGACCTAACCCATAACTATAGAAAATCGTTGTTGCGATGATCGATTGAGTTAAGTAGTTCGTAAAAGCCATGCGACCTGTAAATTGAAAGAAGTTAAACAAACGTTTACACACTCCACTTCGATAAAGAAGAACGATGCTGCAGATATAGAAGATGCTCATCATTGCCCCACCAAATTCGTATCCCCATGACATCGCGGTCTCATAACGCCAATCTTCTCCTTTATTAGAAAAGAAAATAACAGCGAATGATTTACTTCCAGGACCAAGGATCAATGTTAACAGCCACAGTCTCCATAAGCCTCGGTTCGTGAACGTTCTTTTCTTAGCAGCATAAGCACCGAATAAAAACATCGGCAAAAGTCCTGCTATAAAAAAGAGAAAATAACGGTTCAGATCTCCCCATTCATGAATTCTTTCCTTCATGATCTCAACATAGGTACCGTTGCTGTATATTTGAATGGATTGCGCGATCTCTTGTTCATAAAGCTCGTTTTGAGCATTTTGATAGGTTATCGCCGTGCCACTACTCCAATAATCGTACGTTAATGTTGTCATAAATAAACTGTAAACCGTTATTAACAGAAATCCCATTATGATTAATACTTTCTTATTTAAACGATAAAAGATCAACATGAACAGACCAACGATTGCGTACATGATCAATATGTCACCGTACCAAAAAAACAGAACATGAAGGATTCCAAAGAGAAGCAGAACAAACTGACGTCTTAGAAACACAGGAACAAACCTCGTATTTTTTGCCGCGGCTCTTTCTGCCATCAACACGATACCAAACCCAAATAAAAAGGAAAACATCGTTATAAAGTTTCCTTGAACAAAAAACTCTAATAGCACATTTGTCCAAACGTTATACGGCTCATCAAAATATTCGTAACTCAATGCACGAATCGGTGAATCCGGTCCTGAAAAAGACTTCATATTTACGAGTAGAATGCCAAAAATGGCTATACCGCGCATAATATCTAACGATTGAATTCTGTCTTGCTCTCCGACTGGTTTCCAATTCATGATGAACCCCACTTAAAATTTTTTTTCATGATTCCACTCCCTTTGGTTTATTTTACCGCAAATAGGCAAAAAAGTTAGAATATGCGTCATTATTTGCTATTCTATAATCAACAGATCAAGGATTTGGGAAGGATGAAAGCGGTTTTGAAAAAATATACCTTAACGGTCGTTTCGATTGTCTCTATTGCGGCTACAGTACTATGGCTGTTTGGTCTTGGTTGGACGTTACAAGATCAATTTTCTACTAACAAAAAAGTTTCACAGCTTAAAGAAAAAACCGAATCAACTTCAACAGAGAAGCAAGATGGCACCCTTACGATCTTTGCATTAGGGGATTCTCTTACTCGTGGAACCGGTGACGCTGACGGAAAAGGTTATACGGGCTATCTAACTGAGCGCTTAAAAGAAAAAACAGACCAAGATATTAATCTGCTTAACACTGCAATCAAGGGGGAAACATCTAGAGGTCTTCTTAAGCAGCTTCAACAAAGTGAGATTCAGCGTCAAGCCAAACAAGCAGATGTGATCGTCATGACGATTGGCGGAAATGACCTTTTTCAACAAGGAGCAGCATTAGAGAATCTAGATGATAATGCGATTAACGGTAAAAAACAGATTTATTTAAGCAATGTAAAAAAAATCTATACACAGCTCAGAGAACTGAATCCTGAGGCAGTCATCTATCATGTTGGGTTGTACAACCCTTTTAGCAACATGCCTGATTCAAAAACAACTTCTTCAATCGTTAGAGACTGGAACTTCCAGTCTGCTGAAACAGCAGCTGGCTTTGATAACATCGTATATGTACCTACCTTTGATCTCTTTCAGCTTCAAGTAGAAAACTATCTCTATACCGATCAATTTCATCCTAACACGGAAGGTTACAAGCTGATTGCTGAACGAGTAGCCTCACTGATCAAATTTGAACAGGAGGAGAACGAATCATGAGCCAAACACCCGCATTAGAAGTAAAGAATCTAACTAAGAAAATTAAGGGCAAGCAGATCATAAAAGGTGTTTCGTTTACACTCGTTTCCGGAGAAGTCTTTGGTTTTCTCGGACCGAACGGTGCCGGAAAGACGACGACGATTCGAATGATCGTTGGTTTGATCTCTCCTACTTCTGGAACGATTAAAATCGGTGGTAAGAATGTACGAACGGAATTTACCGAAGCGATGAAACATCTCGGCTGTATTGTTGAAAACCCAGAATTGTATCCGTACTTAACAGGATGGGAAAATCTTGTACACTTTCAGAAAATGGATTCTTCCATCCCAAAGACAAGATTAAATGAAGTGATCGAACTCGTTGGGTTACAAAATCGAATTCACGATCGTGTAAGTACCTATTCACTCGGTATGAGACAGCGTTTAGGAATTGCTCAAGCTCTTTTAGGAAAACCGAAAGTACTTATTTTGGACGAGCCGACAAACGGACTTGACCCTGCAGGTATTCGCGAGATGCGTGAATTCATAAGGCAATTAGCAAGAGAAGAAAACTTAAGCGTTCTTGTATCCTCCCATTTGTTAAGTGAAATTCAGCTGATGTGTGATCGTGTGGCGATCATCTCAAAAGGAACTGTATTACGCACAGACTCTGTTGATAACCTATTGGCTGAACAGGAACGTGTGATTTGGCGTGCTGAACCTATTCAAGTGGCTAAAGAGATTCTTTCTATGGAAACAGAAGTTACAGAAGGTCCTGATCATACACTAATCACGTTATATAATGAACCATTGCTGCCAGATTGGAACGAAAAACTCGTAAAAGCTGGAGTGAGGGTAAAAGAAATGAGAACTCAGCTTCCTTCTTTAGAAGATCTGTTCTTAGAAGTAACAGGAGGCGAAAGCATTGATTAATCTTGTCCGGAATGAAATGTTAAAGCTTCTAAGGAAAAAACGATTGTATGTCATCATCTTGATCATCGCGTTCTTAGTTCCTCTTTTTACATATGCTCAGTTTAAAGAGATTCAAGATCAACGTGAGAAGATGGGGAATCAAGATTGGCGAACTACATTGCAGCAAGAGATCACTGACACTCAAAATCGACTAAGCTCAAGCCGCATTCAAGATGAATGGCGTAAATTTCTAAAGATCAGACTTTCACAGCAACAGTATTATTTAGAGAACGATATCGATCCACGTGCTCCAGGAGCACCAACATTCATGCGAATATTCGTTGAGAACTCGATCGATCTACTTCTCCCGTTGCTCGTCATGGTCATTGTGGCAGACCTCGTTTCTTCTGAATCAAGTGGAGGAACGATCAAACTTTTACTCACCCGTCCAGTTAAACGATGGCGCATTCTTCTTAGCAAATATTTAGCGATGCTGCTCTCGATTTCATTCATCGTTCTATCAGTAGCAGTTCTATCGTATGGAATATCTGGCGTCGTCTTCGGATATGGCGGATGGAACATGCCTCTATTAACAGGATTTACGGTTTCTGGAGATGAACTTTTAACTGAAAATGTACACATCGTTCCACAATGGCAATACATCCTGATGGAGTTCGGTCTCGTATGGTATGTATGTATGATCGTTGGAACACTCACCTTCATGCTATCCGTACTGTTAAGAAGTACGGCTGCCGTTATGGGAATCATGCTCGCGTCACTCATTGCCGGAGCCATTCTAGCGAACATGGTATCTTCTTGGGAAAGCGCGAAATATTTCTTTATGGTAAACCTGAACCTTACAAACTATGTGAGTGGAATGGCAACTCCAATCGAAGGAATGTCTTTAGGATTCTCGATGAGCGTTTTAGCAGTTTGGGGAATTGCTGGATTCATCATCGCTTTCGTAACGTTTTCTAAGAGAGATATCTATTAAAATAGGAAATGAAAAAGGAAACCGCAAAGTCGGTTTCCTTTTTTATGTGACTTCTTTCTAGACTGTCGAAGGTAATCTATCCGTTCTAGCAGTTAATCTGTCTGATTGACTCAAGTATCTGTCCGATTCAGATGATAATCTGTCCAATTGAGAAGATAATCTAGCCATTCGACATCATAATCTATCCATTTGCAACTTATACTAGATCTTGAAGTGTTTGATCATTTCAGTCAGCGCTTGTGAAGCATCGTTCAATTCTTCGGCCGACTGAGAAACTGTGGATAGTGCCCGTACTTGCTCTTCAGAAGATGCGCTAACTTCTTCACTCGCTGCTGCAGATTGTTCAGCTACTGCTGCGATACTTTGAATGGATGCTACTACTTCCTCTTTATAGTTGTTTATCATTTCTACTTCACTCGTAATCTGCTCGATTGATCTCACCATATCAGCCATAGTTCCTGAGATATCATTAAATGCTGATTCGGTATCCGTAACGGTCACATTTTGATCGTGAGCGATTTTTTTTGTGTATGCCATCTCGTGTACAGCTCGCTCAGACTCTTCACCAATCCCTGAGATCGTTTTACGTACTTTATCTGCAGCAACAGCCGATTGTTCTGCTAACTTTCGTACTTCATCAGCAACCACCGCAAAACCTCGCCCGCTCTCACCTGCTCTAGCAGCTTCAATACTTGCATTCAACGCTAGTAGATTAGTCTGATTCGAAATCTCTGTAATCGATTGAATCACTTGCTCGATCTCTTCTACTTTAACAGCTAGTCCAGAAATAACAGATTCAATGTTTTTCAGAACTTGGTTACTTTCACCCGTTTTTTCACGCAACACGTCCATTTGTGAGATTCCTTTCTTATTAGCTGCTTCAGCTATTAAAGACAGTCGGGTCATCTCTTCTGCTTGTTCATTTACTTTCTCAATCTGTAGTGATAAGTCAATCGTTCGACGGTTTGTTTCATCAGCATCTTCTGCTTGTGTAGTAGCTCCAGAAGCAATCTCTCTGACTGCTCTTGAAACTTCTTCACTTGCAGCAATCGTTTCTTCTGACACGGCACTCAAATTAGAGGTAGATTCATTAACCGTTACAACAGAATGACTGACAGATGTTATAAGTCCACGCATGTTTTCTACCATAGCGTTAAAATGATGAGTGAGTGTCCCCACTTCGTCTTTAGACTTAGCTTCAACAGATATTGTAAGGTCGCCTTCTGCAACTTTTTGTACTTGTGCTTGTAATCTAGTAATCGGTTTAGAGATACTTTTTGCTAACATATAAGTTACACCTAACGCCACGATTACTGCGACAGATGTAAAGATAAGTATCATGTTTAAAAGCTCTTCAGCATCTTTTAGCAACTCTTTTTGATCGTAGACAAAACCGAGCTTCCAGTTCGTGCCGTCTATCGTCGTGTAATAGAGTTCTCGGTCTTTACTTTGATAAGTATAGGAAACGTTTCCTTTTTCATTTTTGTATATCTCTTTAATAAATGTCTCTTTACTTAAGTTTTTACCTTGTTGTGTCGGATGAACGAGTGCCATACCTTTCGGATCAAAAAGCACTGGATATCCTTTATAGCTGACTTTCGTTTTGTTGATCATGCTCGTTAATCCACCAAGATTTAAGTCAAGACCAACTACACCAAGAACCTCATCTGTTGCAGGGTCTAACACCGGTTTTGTAACCGTTACAACATATTCACCCGAACTAGCATCTTCGTACGGTTCTGTCCACATTATTTTTTCTGGTGTTTGTTTAGCCGTTTGATACCAAGGACGTTCCGTTGGATCAAATCCATCTGGCAGCTCAAGTTTAGGAGTCGTTTTGAACTGTTTTGTCTCTGCGCCTATGTATAAGACTGCAACGTTTTTATTAAGATCCAAAAAGTGTTTGAAGTCTTGATCTACTATCGGCCAAACTTCATTCAAACCCTTTGTTTCATTCGTTTTTACTGTTTTTAAATAGTTGATAAGTCTGCTGTCCTGGCTGTATCGATCGATTGTATCTCCATATGATTTCAAATACAGCTCTGTTGAGGCTTTAACTTCGCTTGAAAGACTTGTTGCTTGTTCGTTGCTGTTCCTTACAAGCTGTTGTTTGGTTTGAAAATAAGAAAATAGCGATACAGATAAGAGTGTAATGGCAACTAGAATACTTACAGAAAGCATGATCTTCGTTTGAATTCTTTTAAACATCTGTTTAACCCCCATTTATCATCTAAAACCCCTTACCTACATATCGACATCTAGTTATAAATGATTTAAGAAATAGGTCTAAACAGGTACAAAAGAATCATTTTCATATTAAAACTTTTCGAAACAAGTACTTTTTACCTAACAATAGTAATCATTTCATAAAGATAGCCACAAAAAAAAAAACCGCACAAGGCGGCTTTCTAAGCTTCTTTTCTAGCAAGGACTTTTTCAGATGCTCTCTCTTGAGCGATTTTTCTTTTCTTCAGTGTACCTAATCCTAGTACAAGAAGTACCACAAGAACTTCAAATCCATATTTCACAAATCCATTTTCGAAATAAGGAGCCATGAATTTTTCTCCGACGATCATCTTAGAAGCCGTCCAAGCAAGGACACCGGCTCCAATAGTGATGATGAATGGGTATTTATCAATAACCTTTAGGAACAATGTACTTCCCCAAACAACAATAGGGACTGAGATTAATAATCCGATTACTACCAGTAAGAAATCGCCATGTGCTGCACCTGCAACGGCAAGAACGTTATCAAGCCCCATTACCGCATCAGCAATAATAATTGTCCGAATAGCTGCCCAGAAACTATTTTGAGCTTCAATTTCATGATCTTTTTCTTCGATCATAAGCTTATAAGCGATAACGACAAGAATTAATCCACCTGCAAGCAGCAAGCCTGGAATCTGCAGCAGCCATACAACCGCAAGCGTAGCTGCTGCACGAATCACGATCGCTCCTACTGTTCCCCAGATGATTACTTTCTTCTGATTTTCCTTTGGCAAGTTTCTAGCTGCCAAGCCGATTACAATTGCGTTATCCCCAGCTAATACTAAGTCGATAACAACGATCGCCAATAAAGCCGACCAAAAATCTGGTGTTAAAAAATCCATTCAAAAAATCCTCCCTGTAAAACATCTGTTGTTTTTAAAAAGCAGTTGATTTTTCGTTCCATCCAATCAACTACCAAAGTAGAACAAAGGCATGATAGCAATAATCTTTTAGAAAAGGTGACAAAGATAAAAAAAATGAGTAATTACGAACACGTTATGCCCTGCCAGGCTTATCCATTTCTACATATAATAAGAGCAAAGGGGGTGTTTTTATGCGTTCATGTTCATGCGGATGTAAAGTTAGATGCCAATCCTGTGTAAACTTTTGTGGTGTTCCTTTATTTTGCCGAGACATTCATCCTTGTTGTTTTCCTTTCATTCAGCCTCAACCTACACCAACAACCTCTCCCTTAATCGTTGTTTGTAGATGCCCTCGTTGCTCAACAAGGCAACGGTAACTTGCTTAGAAATGCAGTTACCTTGTAACTTCACATCACTGATACGATTGAGTGAACGTTTTGTTTCAAAAAAAGCGTTCTTTTTTTTTATTAAGGGAATAATGCAGGATAGATTGATAAGATCCATTTATTGGGGGTGTCCTCGTGCGTTGGTTTATGAAACAGTGGTTTCACCGTTTCTTTCAAGATAAAGTATTTGACCTTTCTGCACAGCTAGCTTATTACTTCCTAGTTTCTCTGTTTCCTTTTGTTTTTCTCATCTTTACGATCCTTAGCTTTTTGCCTATTTCTTCTGCTTATGTCCTATCACTTTTTCAGTCTATCGCACCAGAAGAAGCATATGCTTTATTAGAGTATAATCTAGTGGCGGTATTGGACGAGCATAGAGGAGATGTATTATCTGTTTCATTAATCATCATGATTTGGTTAGCGACAATCGGTACGCACGCAATCATCCGGGTTTTCAACCAAGCTTACCAGGTCGAAGAAAGCCGACCTTTTATAAAAGAACTCATTTTAGGTATGTTCCTTACGTTCGGTCTTGTGATCGCAGTTATAACTGCTCTCCTTTTACCGGTCTTTGGAAGGACCATCGGGATTTACATATTTGAACGAACAGGATTCTCTCATCCCGTCTGGCACATATGGGAAACAGCACGTTATCTTATTGGTTTCTCAGTGCTTCTCTCCATCTTCTCGGCTCTTTACCGTTTTGCTCCAAATGTAAGATTGACGTTTAGAAACGTGTGGCCCGGGGCTATTTTCTCGACAGCAGGCTGGCATCTATTTTCTTATTTATTTTCTTCATACGTTCTTATTTTTGACTACGGACAGATATACGGAAATTTAGGCGCATTATTAACATTAATGGTGTGGTTCTATCTATCTGCGATGATCTTAATCGCTGGCGGACAGTTGAACGCGATACTCGCATTAAAGAGGGAATTAAGAAAATAAGAAGATTTTTGAAAACTTCACTTTCTGTGATTGACATTTTCACATTATCGTAACATCATTGTGTATATATAAAGAATTAACATCTTTTTTTCCGGTCATAATGGATAGTAATGAAAAATTACTGACCGGCTAAAATTTCGGAGATCGGGGCTGGAAAATGACTGTAAAAAACTTAATCTTATTACTCATTTTGCTTGCCGGAATCGTCATCTTTGTCTTTTACAGTATACCTCTCCTTCTCGCATTGCTTACTGCTATAATGCTAGAACCAGTAGTAAAATTGTTTATTAGACTATTTAAAGGTAGACGATTATTGGCCGTCACTGCTACTTTTATCTTGTATCTTGCGGGACTAGGTATTTTCTCTTACTGGCTTACAACAACACTTGTTATTCAGGTTATCGAGTTTATTACCGTTCTTCCATCCTATTCTGTTCATCTGTTCGAAGTAGCAGAGAATACGTTTTATGAAATGGAAAACTTTTATGCTAGCTTACCTCCTGAAGTGGTGAGAACGCTTGAAGAGGGATTAGTAGGTTTAAAGGATTATGGCGTTGAAACAGCAAAGAACTTAACTTCGGGTATATTAGGACTGATCACAGCCATACCGGGATTGTTGATCTATTTTATTATCTATGTAGTTGCCGTTTTCTTATTTTCACTAGATCTTCCGCGACTGTATGCTGAGTTTCTTAACCTATTTACAACAGCAGCCCGCGAAAAGGTTGAATTGGTCTTTAGTCAACTGTCTAGAGCAACAGTAGGGTTCTTTAGAGCTCAGATCATCTTAAGTGTTGTTACATACGCATTGGCATTGATCGGACTCATGATTTTAGATGTTGAGTACGCAGTTATTCTCGCTCTTTTGATCGTTATTGTAGATATCCTTCCAATCCTCGGAACAGGATCATTCCTTGTCCCATGGGCGGCTTATTCCTTCTTTATCAATAACAATGATCATCTTGCATTCGGACTGCTGATCATGTTTGGAGTCATCACGATCGTTCGAAGAATTATCGAACCGAAAATACTCGGGTCAAGTCTTGGTATATCTGCACTAGCAGCTCTTGTTTCCTTATATATTGGATTCCAGCTTCTAGGCTTTATCGGATTGATTGTCGGTCCTGCTATCGTCATCATCTATGAAGCTTTGAGAAGTGCAGGGTTTATCAAAATTAAGATCGATTTCTAACGAAAAACGTGTTTCCTGTAATAGGAAACACGTTTTTTTCTATTTATAGGTTAGAAACACCTGCAATGTTGGGAATTATAGAAAATAAGAAAAAAAATGAGAAATTCATACGAATACTTTATAAGGTGAATAATTATTGGAGGAATATCGATGAGTACTGCTACAAAAGAACGCGATTATTATTTCGACAACGCTAAGTTTATTTTAATTTTTCTCGTCGTGTTCGGGCACTTTATTTCCCCGATAAAAAGTCAAAATGAGTGGCTTTACACGATTTACAACTTTATATATACCTTTCACATGCCTGCATTTATATTAATAGCAGGATTCTTTACAAAAGGTGTGTGGCGTGATGGCTATCTTCCAAAAATATTTAAAAAAGTGCTGATTCCTTATTTGGTATTCCAGTTAATCTACAGCTTTTTCTATTATGACTTATACGGTAAAAGTGAAGTAAAATTAGACTTCTTTTCTCCACACTGGACACTTTGGTTCTTATTAAGTTTGGTTTTCTGGAACATCCTTTTAAAAGTCTTTGTGAAAATGAAATACCCGCTTCTCCTTGCTATTGGTATAGGAGTAGCAGTAGGTTATATTCATGACATTGGTACATTTTTGAGTCTCCTTCGAACATTTGTCTTTTTCCCTGTTTTCTTGCTTGGACATCTGCTTGAAAAGAGAGACTTCAAAAAGATATTACGTCC
The DNA here is from genome assembly GCF_015903855.1 of Fictibacillus sp. 18YEL24. Taxonomy (GTDB): domain Bacteria; phylum Bacillota; class Bacilli; order Bacillales; family Fictibacillaceae; genus Fictibacillus; species Fictibacillus phosphorivorans_C. The sequence goes on along the minus strand of NZ_JACZDT010000003.1, from coordinate 133,695 downwards.
GAGAGCCAAAATTGTCTCAGCTGCTTTCTTAGTGGTACTGTTTATTACCTATCATTTTATTTTTCCAAACGGTACAAAAGAATGGCTTCTCTCGTCATCTTCTTACTCGGAAATCCTAGGATACAACGATTGGTATGGTGGTATTGTACGTCTTGCTATGTATGGTGTCATGTTTGCGGCAACCTTCAGCTTTTTAGCACTTCTTCCGCGCAGACGAATGTTCTTCACCGAATTTGGAGAACGCACATTATATATCTATCTGCTGCATGGATTTGTGTTGAAATACTTATTTACAACAGATCTGTTCGCGTCTATTGAGGAAAACGGCGCATACTTTATGCTCCTCTTCCTAGCTGTTATTGTAACGCTATTTTTAGCAAGCAAACCCGTAATCGCACTAGCACAGCCGTTTATTGAGTTGCGTTGGTCTAAGCTTAAGAAAATATTAAAACCAAAATCCTCTCAGCCTAGAGAGAGTTAATTCTTATAAGGAAGAAACACCGCAAAGCCAAAATGGCTAGCGGTGTTTTTTCGTTTCAATAAGAATGAAATAAATAGAAAGAGTGCGTAGGTTTCAATAAAATTTTAGGAACCTTGTTTATAATAATGTTGTTTTGCCTCTGCTAACACACGTAACGGAAGCTTGTCCGCTAGTTTAAATGCTTCTTTTTCGTTTAACTCTAATGTCTTTACTAATTTTTCGATCTTTTCTTCAGATGGAATCATTCTTCCTTTTTCAATATCTGCCATGTATTGAGGAGTGATGCTTAATCGTCTTGCAAGCTCTGATTTGCTCAAGCCCTTTTGATTTCTAGACAATTCAATAAACTTTCCGAACTCACTCATTTGTTAAACCTCCCTTTCTTCCTGAATAAAACAGCGTGAATTGTAAGATGATGTACGCTGCTAACCGGCTCGTCATGTTGCGGAAATCTAAGGTTGGATCAATTTCCACGATGTCCATCCCTTTAACAGAAGGCTCTTTTGCAAGATACTGAATCCCTTCAATTAACGAGTAACTGTCTAATCCACCTGGACCGATCGCAGGACAACCTGGAGCAAAAGCCTGGTCTAAAACATCCATGTCGAGAGAAATATATATGTTATCTGTTGTCTGTTTTAACTGGTCAACTGATTTTTGTAACAAAGAAAGCAATCCGTTTCTTTTTACATCACCCATCGTATGAACCGTTACTCCATGGTCCTTTGCATATTCATGATAAAGTTTCCCATTTGAGAAATCTCGAATACCAATCTGAACAAGTTGATCGCCTGTAATCACTCCATTCTCTATGAGTTGGCGAAACGGCGTACCGTTTGATGGACCACCGTCCTCCGTATTACGGAGATCAAAATGTGCATCGAACTGGATGATGCCAACACGTCCTCTCGTTTCTTGAAAAGCTTTGATCGCTGCAGCAGAAACAGAATGATCGCCACCAAGCGTAATTACACATGCTTCGCTATGCTGAGCTCCAATATCTTTTAAGACCGAATGTATTCTAGATTGTGAAGTAAAGAGATCTGTTACATGCATCTCAATATCCCCAAAATCTGTAATGCTGTGATCCCAAAGATCACTTTCTTCTTCAATGCTATATGTGGAAAACGAATGCATCATCGTACGGACGGTCTGTGGTGTGAGATGTGCACCTGAATGCGAAATAGAAGTCTTCGAGAGAGGAGCACCAGCTATCGCTACCCCTCTCACTTCATCTCCTGACCAAGGCTTCAAAAGCTGACCTGCCTTTTTTATCCCTCTGTCAGTAAATGGCGCCTCACCCGATTTACGTAGAAAGGGTATAGTTTGCATGAATATCTCCCTTTCCAACTACTAACTTACCGTTCTTCCACACTTTGTTAACGTGGTTCACACCATAGTGATATGGAATATACTTATAGTTTGGTACATCCCACAGAACAAGATCTGCTCTTCTTCCTTTTTCTAAACTACCTGCAACATCACCGCGTCCAATCGCATATGCTGCGTTGACCGTTACAGCATTCCAAATTTCTTCTGGTGTCATCTTCAGCTTTAATGCAGCGAGTGTCATAATAAACTGCAGATTTTCTGTAGGTGAACTTCCAGGGTTAAAATCAGTCGAAAGTGCAACTGCTGCGCCGTTTGAGATCATTTCTCGTGCTGGAGCAAAGTGATCTTTTCCTAAATAAAACGTTGTTCCTGGAAGAAGGACTGCAATCGTTTCTGATTCCCCTAGCATACGAACGCCTTCTTTACTCGCTCCAACTAAGTGATCAGCAGAAACCGCTCCAATCTCGCAAGCCATCTCCGTTCCACCGAGAGGATCGATCTCATCCGCATGAATTTTCACACCGAATCCTGCTGTTTTCGCTTTTTGAAGAAAGACTTTAGACTGTTCTACCGTAAACACACCAGTTTCACAGAAAATATCTACAAACTCGGCCAGACCCTCTTTTGAGATTATGCTTAACAAGGAAAGCATCTCTTCTAAAAAGGCATCTGGTCTTCCTTTATAATTTTCAGGAATAGCATGAGCTCCCAAAAAAGTTGAAACAAGATCGATCGGGTGAGTTTCATTCAGCTGTTTTGCTACTCTCAGCTGTTTTAGTTCAGTCTCTTTATCCAATCCGTACCCACTCTTTGCTTCCATAGTCGTAACACCATATGTTAAACACCTGTTTAAATGGAACATTCCCTTTTTATAGAGAGCATCTTCAGCTGTTTCACGTGTTGCTTTGACCGTTGAATGAATTCCTCCGCCTTGAGCTAAAATTTCTAAATAAGGAACTCCTTGTTGTTTCAAAGCGAGTTCATGCTCTCGTGATCCCCCAAACACTAAATGTGTATGAGGGTCCACTAAGCCTGGTGATAACAGTTTGCCTTCTGCCTTAATCGTTTCTTTTGCTTGTAACTGAGCCGCTTCTTCGACAGTTCCTATAAACGCAATCACTCCATCTTTTATACCAACAGCTCCGTTATCGATGATGGAGAGTTCATTCATCTGTGTACCTCGAAGCGCAGCTCCATTACTTTTTGGAACAATCACCTGTCCAGCAATAATCAATGTATCTAGCATTCGTCACACCCCTTTTTAGTTCTCAATCATCGGCAGATCTACGCCTTTTTCTTTCGCAGTTTCAATCGCTAGGTCATAACCTGCATCAGCATGCCTTACGATTCCCATTCCAGGATCACTCGTTAGTACACGCTCAAGACGATGAGCAGCTTCTTCTGTTCCATCTGCTACAACGACCATTCCAGCATGAAGAGAATAACCCATCCCAACACCGCCGCCATGGTGCACAGATACCCAGCTTGCACCATTTACCGCATTGATCATCGCGTTTAAAATCGGCCAGTCTGAAACCGCATCACTGCCATCCAACATTCCTTCTGTTTCACGATTAGGCGATGCAACTGAACCACAATCCAAGTGGTCACGCCCGATCACGATTGGTGCTGACAATTCGCCGCTAGCTACCATTTCGTTAATAATTTTTCCAAACTTCGCACGTTCACCATACCCTAACCAACAGATGCGGGAAGGAAGACCTTGAAACTGTACTTTGTCTTGAGCCATCTTGATCCATTTGCAGAGGTGCTCGTTATCACTAAACTCTCGTAATATCACTTCATCTGTTTTTCTGATATCTTCTGGATCTCCCGATAACGCTACCCATCTAAAAGGTCCTTTTCCTTCACAGAACAGCGGTCGAATAAACGCTGGAACGAACCCAGGGAAATCGAAAGCGTTTGTAACTCCTTCATCAAGCGCAACTTGTCTGATGTTATTTCCATAATCAAATACAACGGAACCCTTCTTTTGCATCTCAAGCATAGCCTGAACATGAATCGCCATCGATTGCTTCGATTTTTCGATATATTGCTCAGGATGACGTTTACGAAGTTCTGCTCCTTCTTCCATAGAGAAACCTACTGGTAAATACCCATGCAGCGGGTCATGTGCAGATGTCTGATCCGTAACAAGATCCGGAATCTCTCCCATCTCAATCATCTTTGGTAAAAGCTCAGCAGCGTTTCCTAAAAGACCGATTGATAGTGGCTCACCTTTTGCCGCGTATTCTTTTGCCATGCTTAATGCTTCGTCTAAACTCGTTGTCATTTTATCTAAGTATCTCGTGTCTAAGCGGCGTTGGATTCTTGTTTCGTCTACATCGATCGCAATCACAACACCATCATTCATCGTTACTGCTAGAGGTTGTGCCCCACCCATACCTCCAAGACCTGCTGTGAGTGTAATCGTTCCTTTTAGTGATCCGTTAAAATGTTTGCGAGCAGCTTCTGCAAACGTCTCGTAAGTACCTTGTAGGATGCCTTGTGTGCCGATATAGATCCAGCTTCCTGCTGTCATCTGGCCGTACATCATCAGTCCTCTTTTTTCAAGATCACGGAATGTATCCCAATTTGCCCATGCAGGAACAAGGTTGGAGTTCGCAAGTAAAACACGTGGAGCATCTCTGTGTGATTTAAATACAGCGACTGGCTTTCCAGATTGCACAAGAAGAGTTTCGTCATTCTCTAAACGCTCTAATGTTTCTATGATCTTATGATAAGAATCCCAGTTGCGGGCAGCTTTGCCGATACCACCGTAAACGACTAGTTCATCGGGATTCTCCGCCACTTCCCCATCTAAGTTGTTCATCAGCATTCGGATAGCCGCTTCTTGAACCCACCCTTTTGCTGATAATTTTGTACCTCTAGCAGCTGATATAGAATGTTTTACGTTTGACATGTAAAAATACCTCCTTTTAATGTGCTAACTTTTGAATTTTTGATCCGATTAAGATGTCATTCCACGATGTATCAAGAATCCATGAAGCAACAGCTTCCATATCTCGGTGGAACATGCGGTCACATTGTATCGTTGGACAAACGATTCTTCCTTGTTCATATACTTTTCTTGTTTTTGGTGCGAGCTTTTCAGGTCCGCGGAAATCTGCAGCCTGCATCGCACAGATTAACTCAACAGCAAGTACACGCCTTGCATTTGCGATTATTTGAGCCGCATGCCTAGAAGCGATCGTTCCCATACTTACATGATCTTCTTGATTGGCAGATGAAGGTATCGAATCAACACTTGCAGGATGAGCCAATGTTTTGTTTTCTGAAACAAGTGATGCTGCTGCATATTGCATGATCATCGCACCAGACTCAAGCCCTGGATTCGGACTTAAGAAACCTGGTAAGTCACTTAATTGAGGATTGACCATCCGTTCGATCCTTCGCTCAGAAATATTTGCCCATTCTGCTGCTGCAAGCTTTAAGAAATCCATAGCAAAAGCGATAGGCTGACCATGAAAATTTCCACCTGATATGATTTTGTTTCCTCCATCAAAAATCAGTGGGTTATCCGTTGCAGCATTCATTTCGATCTCAAGCTTTTCTTTTACATAACCAAGAACTTGCCACGAGGCACCATGAACTTGAGGGATGCACCTTAAGGAGTAAGCATCCTGAACCCGGATCTCTCCTTGTTTCGTTGTAAGCTGGCTGCCTTCTAAATATTCTCTTAAACGCTTTGCAACATCTACCTGCTCTTGATAACCTCGAGCAAGATGTACGTCCTCATCAAACGCATCTGTTATACCTCGTAAACTTTCTGTGGTAAGCGCTGCAATCGCATCTGCCATGAGTCCAATACGTTCCGCTTCTATATAGGCAGCAATTCCTTGTGCTGTCATGGCTTGCGTTCCATTGATTAAGGCAAGCCCCTCTTTCGCCGTCAATACGACAGGTTCAATGCCCGCTCTCTTTAATGCTTCTTGGCCAGGAATACGTTCTCCTTTGTAATACGCTTCTCCCTCACCTACTAACACAAGTGCTAGGTGAGAAAGCGGAGCAAGATCTCCACTCGCGCCAAGTGATCCTTGTTGAGGAACAACAGGATGCACATTCTTTTCGACTAACTCTAGCAACCTTTCGATTACGACTGGGCGAATTCCAGATAACCCTTTTAGAAGTGCATTGGCACGCAAGATCAGCATCAAGCGGGAAATCGTCTCTGGAAAAGGATCTCCTATGCCGCACGCATGACTGCGGATCAGATTGATCTGAAGCGTTTCTACATCGTCTCTAGAAATAAAAACATCGCTGAATTTTCCGAAGCCCGTAGTGATTCCGTATACAACTTTACCTGCAGCTACGATCTCCTCAACCGCTTTCCGACTATCTGCTACTTTCTTCATGCTAAGCGGGCAAGCTTCTACTGGTTCGTTATCATGCAGAATCCGCTTGAGCTCTTCCATGGAAAGCGTATTACCTGTTAATGTAATCATCTTCATCCCTCTTTTATTAAGGTTCTTTTCTTTATTATTCTTCTTCATTAAAAGTGCAAAGTGCGTGTTTTTTTTACAACTGCGAAAATTGTGCCTTAGAAAACTTCATTGAGCAGTTGATTGGAGTGTAAGATGCGAGACTCCTGTGGGACAGGTGGGCAGGTGAGAGACTTAAGAGTAAAACGTCCGAATGTGGCTCACCGCCTGCCCCACGGAAAGCGAGTATCTGGAACGGAAGTCAACCACTTTCAAAAGCAACAAGTACTGCTTTAATAAAGACTTACATCACATACAAAAAGAGCGCACCCGAAAGAAAACTCTTTCGAATACGCCCCCTCATCACTAGTTACTATGGGCACTATTTAAATATGATTGATTCCTAGACCGATCGCCTCATGCTCTAATCCTTTTACAGGAGCACCAATCGTTCCATAGAGAGCGACTGCGATCCAGTCACCTTCTTCTTTCTTCTCATACGGATTACCTCGGACAACTATGAATCGTAAACCTACAGTCCTAAGAACGGTTCCAAGCTGAACCTGTCCCCTTGTCACCCCATGAAAAGCTTCCATGATGGCATGATATAACGAGTGTGTTTCACGATAAATCCCAGTTTGAATTATATTTTCACTTTTGGCCGCTGTTTCAATGGCAGCTACTACCTTTTGTGAATCCATTGAACCGGCTTTGCCTACGCAATACTTCCAGCCCAATTTCTCGATTTCAGGCAGATAGCTTTCATCTAATACCCCTAACATGGCCATCTTTCCGATCAAACGTTCATTTGATAATGCCATTGCATGAATCACTCTTTCTCTAACGGCTAATAACTATCTCTAGTGTATGCGTTTACAATTTGTCCGTCAATTCCCTTTCAACAACTTATCACAGCAGTTTAGTAAAGAAAATGACACGTATAATCTATCAAACTAGCGGTAAGAATGATAGTAAGAAATATAACGGAATGAGGGTTGTTACATGTTAAACGTACAAAAAGAAATTGCACTTGCTTCAATGTCACGCACACCGCAGTTCGAGGAAGATGTGAATGACTTTTTTATCGCTTATGACAAAGGACATAACCCGTTACTGCTCTTACCTACTACAAAAGGTTTTCTTCCTGAAGGACAGGTATACGCGATCGCATTTATTAAAAAAGAAAACAATTCATATCAATTTACCCTTTCAGATAAAATTATGCCTTTTTCGGTGGATGAGGCCACGCTCATTCATGATCAGCTCGGTTTCTTCTTCGGTCCTGATAATAATATGCTTTCTTCCTTTTTTAAAGGTGATACGTATGGTGCATATGTAGTCTGGACAAAGCATATGGTCACACAATTGATCAACGAGACTCTGCAGAATTGGCACAACACATCCGATGATTCACAGCGCGAAAAGCATAAAACGCGTCTAACTATGCTACTTCAAGCTTAAATCTGTAACTTAAAACCAACTATTTTCAAAAGCAACACTGAATACGAAAAATACAAAAAACTGACTGCTAGTTCCTTTATGTATTGAACAGATGAAGGAAGTTAACAGTCAGTTTTTTTACTTAAATGGATCATGTAGTAGATGATGCCTGTTCTTGATTATTTTTCTTAAAGTGTTTTTTAATGTAAGTCATTATAAATAGAAGTGGAATATAACTGATGGCTAAATAAAATCCGATCTTGTTCGTGTAGTTGTTTAACATGTTAATCTTAAGACGCGTGTCCAAATAGTAGCAAGCTGCTAATACTAAGACTAGCATAACGATGAGTGTGATATGATGACGAATGTTCAGCATCAACTTGGCTACTCGGCTCGAACACCAAATCGCCAGTGCAATATTAGGCAGAATCACTAAACACCATATGGAGACAAATACGAAATCAAAGCGTTCTACAAAGGAAACTTGAACGATTTTCACCATAGATAGTGTTGCCCAAATATTTCTAGATAGTTGCTCCTCGCTAAAGAAGGCAAACGAAAACAAAGTGACTAGCAAGTACATCATAAATGTAAAAAGATTAGCATGATGGGCAAACTTTTGAGAACGCTTTGCATTTTTGATAAACGGATAAAAAACAAGAAGTGTTTCAAAACCAAGATAGCTCAACATCATATTTTTCGTAGCTGACATGTAATCCTTGATACTTTCATCGAATACAGGCAGAAGATTTGAAAAATGAGTAAATTCCAGTGGATACACTAATAAAACGATCAATCCTAATGGAATAACCACCCCTAAAAAGCAGATTCCCGCCACCGTTCGAAAACCGGAAGAAACGACGTAGTACGTTAATACAAGGAACACTGCAGCGATCTTCCATGTACTTAATGTAGGAAACATCCATACTTGTATGACTTCAATATACGTTCTTAGTACAGTAATCGACCAAAGCAGAAAATAGAGAAGCAAAAATAGGTTGAATAGATTGCCTAGAAAACCACCAAACAACGTTTTATGTGTGGTCACAATATCTCCATCGCCATTATCAAGTACGTAATAGATCATCCAGATTAAAATATGTACAAAAACAGCAGCGATTATAACGGAAATCCAAGAATCATAACCTGCGTATTTAGCAATGATCCGCTGATACCCAAGAACCCCTACCCCTACTTGTTCAGAATGAACGAGGAAAAAGACAAGAAATGGAGAAACGAGAAAAGCTTCTTTAATTTTTTGCATAACGGTCTCTCTTCCTCTCTCTTTAAAGTAGCAATGAAATCTTGTTTAGCTTTCCCAAGAGGAAGTCAATTAACCCATAAATAACCAAAAAAGCTAATGCAGAATGAAGGAAATTCCTTCATCGCATTAGCCTCTTTTTTACCCAGTGAACACTTCACCATCTGGATATCTAATATTATCTTTTGTTTGTTTAGCAAGACTGAATGCCAGTGTTAACGGTCCTAATTTACCGAAAACCATTACCACACAGATTACAATTTTCCCGATGACTGTTAGATCTGGGGTCAGACCCATACTTAATCCAACTGTTCCAAAGGCAGACACAACTTCAAACACGATCACCATGAATGAAGTATCTTTCTGAACATATGTGATAATAAATAATGCGGCAAAAATGAACAGGATAGATATGGTTGTGATCGCAAGAGCTCTGTAGACCACTGCATTTCGAATGGTTCTTTTCATAAGCACTGTATCATCTTTACCTTTTAAGAAAGCTGCAACCGTAAAGATAATGACGACAAACGTTGTTAGCTTGATTCCTCCACCAGTTGAAGTACTCCCCGCTCCAACAAACATCAGTAGAATCATCAATAGAGATGTATCTGGATTGATCGCCGTCATATCAATCGAGTTAAATCCTGCTGTTCTTGGTGAAATCCCTTGGAAGTAAGAAGCCCAAAATTGTTCCGCCCCTGAAAGCATTCCAATCGTCTTAGGATTGTTGAACTCAAAAAGATAGAAAAACAAGATCGCAACAACATTGATTATCAGTGTTGATAGCAACATCACTTTAGAATGCAGAGAGAGTGTTTTCCACCGGCGGCTTACCCAAATATCGACTAATACTGTAAACCCTATTCCACCCGTTATAATGAGAAACGAAATGACAAGGTTCATCACCGGATCTCCTACATAACCCATCAAACCATCAGACCAGAGGGAGAAACCAGCATTATTATAAGCCGATATGACGTGGAATATGCTGTAATAAATCCCTTTGCTCACACCTAAATCCGGCACAAGTCTTAATGATAACAAGAAAATGGCAATGATCTGAATACCGATTGAAAATATAAAGAGATTCCGAACTAATCGAATTACTCCGCCAATAGAAGGCTGGTTTAGTGCTTCTTGCATCAATACACGTTGTTTGATAGAAATTTTTCTTCCCATCATAATAACGACGAGTGACGCAAATGACATGACCCCGAGTCCTCCGATTTGGATTAAAAACAAGATAACGATCTCACCAAACAAGGTAAACGTAGAGCCAGGATCAACTGTAGCTAAGCCTGTTACTGTTGCTGCTGAAGTAGCAATAAAAAATGCATCTACCCAAGATAACGTTTCTTCATGAGCAACAGGGAGCTTTAACAAACACATGCCAACAAAAATTAGAAATAAAAATAGCAACGCTAAAAACTGAGGAGGGTTCAATTTAATTGGGTTATGCAAAAAACGTTTATGCTTTCTGACATGTAGTGCCAAGGCTTACACTTCCTCATCCTCAAATCGGTTTAGATCTTCGTTCCGACCGATCACGACAAGTATATCTCCATATTGAAGAGATACATCAGCGATCGGTGAAACGAGAATCTCATCTCCACGTTTGATAGCCACGATATTACATCCATAGCGTGCACGAACATCAAGATCTGTTAAGGTCCGGTTTACGAGCTTATCTGTTACACCTATCTCTACAATACTGTGTTCATGTGATAGCTCGATAAAATCTATAATCTTTTCAGAAGAAATAAGTTGGGCAACGCGCAGCGCCATATCACGTTCTGGATGGATAATACGGTCTGCTCCTAGCTTTTCCAACACTTTATGATGATAGTCATTTTGTGCTTTAACCCAAACTTTTTGAACGCCTGCTTCTTTTAGAAGTAAAGTGGTTAGAATGCTCGCTTGAATGTCTTCTCCGATCGATACGATGACTTGAGTAAAATTACGAATTCCTAACGACTTCATCACGTTCTCATCAGTAGAGTTTGCTTGAACAGCTTGAGTCGCTATGGTAGCAAACTCATTTACTCTTTCCATGTCTTTATCTATAGCTAAAACATCATAGCCCATCGTGGCAAATTCTCGACAGATGCTGCCACCAAAACGTCCTAGCCCAATAACTGCAAATTGTTTTTTCATTATGGTCTCCCCTTAAAATCCATGAAGTTTTTACTTCGTTGTTTTCTAGCCTTGCTGGTTAAGAGGCTTACAAATTTAAGTAAAAAAACGCAAAAAAAGACCACACAAAAAAGCGGGTCCGGTTTTCCACCAAATTGACCTCTCCAGTGACATGACGCTTACGGGGTTAGCTGTCGGATTAGGGAATGGAGTATCCCTTTTTGCAAATAGAGCAAAATTCACCCCAAAAGATTGGTTCCCCCGTTTTACAGTAGTTTAACTATAAAAATAACTGTAAATTCAGCGATCTAAAGCCTGCTAAATTTCGAATTACATATACTGTAATCCTCTCTCTTTTAAATGTCAATCCATTTTTTACGTGTTAACAAATACTTTACATTTTGCCTGAAAATTGAAGGATTAATACAACGATTCCAATCAACCACACATAAATAGCAAATCCTTTTAACGTGCCGGTTTGAAGAAGTTTAATCATCCACTTTACTGCCACATATCCAAACAGAGCTGACGCTAAAGTACCGATTAATAATGCTGAATAAGAGATCGGCGGATGTGCCCCAGTAAATAGATCTTTTGATTGTAAGACAACACCACCCGCAATAGATGGAATAGATAGTAGGAATGAAAAATAAGCAGCAGCTTTTTTATCGATCTTACAAAAGAGAGCTGCTGCAATCGTTAGACCTGATCGTGAAATAGCTGGAAGAATCGCTGCTCCTTGAAACGTTCCGATCACAAGTGCATCTCGTATTGAAATATCCTCTATTCCTTTGTATCCATTGCGTTTATATGAATCAGCCCACCAAAGCAAAAAACCTGTAATGAGAAACTCCCAACCAACAGTGACTCCCGTTTTTGAGATGTCTTCAAAAAAATCTTTAAATGCTAGTCCTATAATAGCGGTTGGAATCGTTCCAGCGATAAGCAGAACTCCCGTTTTGCTGAAGGGTCTTTTTATGACTTCCAGAATTTCTCTCCAATACACCGTCATCACGGCAATAAGTGTTCCAATGTGAAGCATGCTATCAAGAAACAATCCGGCTTCTTCTAGCTGAAACACTTGCCTGCCAAGCAACAGATGACCAGTAGAACTTACAGGTAAAAATTCTGTTACTCCTTGCACAATGCCCAATATTAATGCCTCAAGCCACTCCATAAAAAATCCCCCTCACCTAACACGGTCTCGTACAACCTATTCCTGAGGGGGATTTTCTATTCTTGTTTTTTTATTGCGTTATAGCCATATCAGGCAACCAGCTGAGATTAGAGAACACCAGAGAACAGACGAGCAAACGATTCTTTTGTGCGTTCCCACAAACCTCTTTTGTAAAATTCAACAGGCTTCACTTTTACAGATTCTACCATATCTTCTTCGTATTGCTCTACAAGATCTTGAACAGATGCTGTATTCAGTAAGAACACGTTCACTTCAAAGTTAAGGTGAAAACTTCTCATGTCCATATTGGCAGTACCGATCGAAGCGGTATCACCATCGATGATGATTACCTTTTGATGGAGGAATCCTTTTTTGTATGAATAGATCTCTATTCCTGCACGCAAAAGCTCTGGAAAATAGGAGCGCGTCGCATATTGCGTCAAGAATCCGTCGTTGATCTCAGGAACCAGTAATCGAACCTGTACTCCTTTTTTTGCTGCCACTCTCAATGCCGTTCTAATCGCTTCATTTGGAACAAAATATGGCGTTGCGATCCAGATGGATTTCTCTGCACATGAGATCAAAGAATAGAATAGATCACTCATGATCCCAAGCTGGGTGTCCGGACCACTTGCTACAACATGAACGGTTCCGTCTCCTTCAGCAGGGTATGCGGTTGTAAGGTGATTATCTTCTAATAGATCTTCTCCACAAACATATTCCCAATCCATTAAGAAGATCGCATGAAGAACTTGAACAGCTTCTCCTTCCATAACCATATGTGTATCGCGCCAGAAACCAATTTCAGGATCTTCTCCTAAATATTCGACGCCTACATTCAAGCCTCCAACAAATCCAACCTTTCCATCGATTATTATAATCTTCCGATGGTTTCTGAAATTAAGTTTCTGATTAAAAAAGCCATATCGAACAGGTAGGAATGCTTCCACTAAGATTCCTGCTTTTTTCATTCTGTCGATGTCATATTGCTGAAGAGAAAGACTTCCTATTCCATCAAACAAAAATCTAACTTTTACACCTTCATTGGCTTTTTTTATTAAAAGGTCAATAATGTCTTTGCCAAGGCGATCTGAACGAAAGATATAATACTGAATATGTATATACTCCTTGGCTTCTTCTAGTCTCGCAAAGATTTCAGGAAACGTCTCTTGGCCATTCTTTAAAATTTTTGAACTTGTTTTTCTGTTTAATCGCGTTAGGGTAATGTGGTGAGCGTGTGTTGCAAAACACTGCTGATGCCTTTTCAAATCACTAAAGTCTGGTTTTTCTTCTTGTTTAGCTACTCGGATCCATTCGTCCCTGTCTTTTTTTCTTTTAGATTTAAATAGATGACCTTTTAGATAAAGCTGACCCGAGTACAGATAGAACATATAACCGATAAACGGAAACAGAATCAATACATAAATCCATAGAAGTGTATGTTGAGCTGTTCTGTTCTCAAGCATAAGCGAATAAATCGTATAAAGAATCACTGCGATGTAAAGGAGCCCAAAAACCGTTTTGATTACTACATATCCTTCTGCAAAGAAAACGATGTATAAACAGACAAGTAATAATAGTGTGAGGAAGAATTCCCATATTCGTTTCATGCACGTGCTCCTTTTTACCAATCTTCTCTTTCTCTCTTTTATTCCCTTCCCCTTATAAATAAAACAAAGGGATTCTCTCTTTTTATACCATTTTTTTATAGGGTTTGCAGATTTGACGACTGTTATGAAATTAAGTATTGTTTTAATCATTCTAAACGGTTTTTTTTGTACGCATTGGATTGATATACAGACGCTTCGGAAATTTACGGGGCCAATCGGTGGTGAATTTTGAATTGGACAGATTATGTGACCAATCTGACAGATTAATCTTCAAATCGGACAGATTCACTAGTCAATTGGACAAATTATCGTCATTAACAGGAAAACGGCGCCCATGCACAGACTCCTCTACGGCACTTACTGTCGACTTTTACGAAAATACTGTCCACTTTTTGAGTTTTACTGTCCACTTTCGCTAATTTACTGTCCGCTTTTGTAGATTTACTGTCCACTCTCCTATTTTTACTATCCACATTAATTTTAAGCAAAATTTGAAACATATAAAAAAGCTCCAGAGGTTATCACCACCTCTAGAGCCTTTCAACATTATTCAGCCTTCGCTCCATTTTCTTTCCAATAGTATTCAGCAACTGCTTCGGCCACTGCTTCAGCACTTCTGTACAACTCATCCATGTTGTTATCCACTCCGCCAAACTCAATGAGCAGAGCATGATCAGAAAGGTCTTGATTATAAACCCCATTTCCCTGAGTTTTATTTTTTCCGATGACCCCGCGGCTTAAACCAGGGTATTTTTTATCTAAGATCGCGTTGATCTCTTGCGCTGCTTTTTGGTTATTCTCAAAATTAGGATTCGCTTTACCGATAACGAATAACGTACGTGCGTATGACTTCCCATTGATTTCTGTTGTTGTAGACTTTCCTCTCATTGAATCTCGATGCAGATCAAAGATTAAATCAATATCTTTGTTGCTCGCCATCGCACTTTGAACCAGTGTTCGTGACATCGGATAGCTCTTTCTATAGTCTGTGTTATTCTTCCTCAAAAGCTCCGTCATGTTTGTCATATCGACGGATGTTCCAATTCCTCTCGCCTCTAATTCCTCACCGAGTTTTTTCCCTACCATTGTGATGTTTACTTTAGAATGAATAGCATGATCGGGATTCGTAACTCCTTTTAAGTGAGGCAGAAATGATTCCCAACTGTGCGAATGATAGATATATGCGATTTTCTTTCCACTCGTTGTTTGACCTGGCGGATTCTCTGAATCAGAAGGATCCGGATCTTCCAAACGTTCGATATCTTGAACTTCTGCATCTTCTCCACTTAAGAGGAGTTCCATCGGCGGTGGAGATTCGTAAGCAAGGTTTGTGTAATCTGTTCCTTCTCCAGCAACAATGATCGTTGAATCATAGAGCGCAAAACCTGGAAGTTCGTTTCCTAATAGACTCCGGATATCACCAGGCTTTATGCTTGTAGTCAATTCGAACAAAACACTCGATAAAGCCGGCGGTTCACTTTCTTTTGGAAGCTCCTGCGTAAAATATCGATTTTCCCAACCTATGAAATACACAAGTGCTTCACCTGAAAATTCCGTTAACCACTTATGCATGGTTGATGAACTTAGCCGATATTTGTGCTCAAAGGATGTGATAAAGCTAGTGGCTACAACAATAAATAGCATGGCGCCTGCAAGTAATAAAGGTAAACGCTTCATATTCAATTGCGGGGTAAACATGTATAGCCCTCCACTTCTGTTGACGTTTCTATCACATCCTATGCAGTGAAGAATTTAAATAGAATCCAATCTATGAAAAAATAATAGAGAACTTCTCTACGACTCATTTTACTAATACTTTCTAAGGCACAAAAAAAACCAGTTCCTCAACTGGTTTGTGTTGTAAAGACGATCTCGTCTGGGTCTGTATGATTGCCACTTGCAAGCTTTTCGTAAATATCAATAAAAATACCTAATTCTTCTTGTGATAAGTGATTAAGATAGCTGCTTATAGAATTAACTCTCTCACTTTCAGCCTCTCGTAAAATTTCATGTCCTTCGTCAGTAATCTCTAAATATACAATTCGACGGTCTAAGTCACTACGGTAACGACTCACAAATCCACGCTTGTACAAACGATCCGCACCAACAGTTATCGCACTTGGTTTTACACCCATATAGTCAGCCAATTTTGAAACGGTCCATTTATTTCTAATACACAACGTCTTCAAAAGTACAAACTGTGTTTTCGTTAACTCCTTTTCTATAGCAATTTCCGGGTGTAAACGCTTTGACACAATGTAATGCACTTTCTCCAATCTCTCCACATAGGACTTCAAATCCTTATTCCCCATACTATGAACCTCCAGCCTCTAAGTTGTAATGCGAATATTATACTAACATTATACAAGAATTTTCATAACATTTGAACTATTATTTACAAATAATGTGTAAAAGAGTTGACGACTAGCATATAAATAGGATATATTACGTTCAAATATATTTGAACGTTTCAGGAGTGTTGAACATGCAGGAAATTTATCATATACGCGAAGTTGAGCAATTAAAGGTTATCTCTGACCCGTTGCGTATCAAAATCCTATGGGAGATATTAGAGGAAGCTAAGACAGGAAAGATCTTATCAGACTTATTAGAAGTTCCAGCACCAAAGATTCATTACCACCTTAAGGAACTTGAACGTGTAGGTTTAATTAACGTTGAGAGAACAGAAGAAAAGAATGGCATTATACAAAAGTTCTACAGACCTGTGGCTCACTCATTTTCGATTGCCGAAATATTGCCCGATCAACGTCATGCTGTAAGAGATGAACTTTCAGATGCATTAAAAGAAAATATATTAGTTTCTCTTGATAAGACAAAATCTATGGTTCGCAAATTAGATCCTGAAATACTGGCTTACTCAGATTCTCCTCTTAAATTTGGTTATATACATGTAAAACTTTCTTCCGATCAAGTAAAACTGTTACATGACAAGGCAAAAGAAATATCTGACTTAATCTCAGAATTTAAGAAGAATGAAAGTGACGATGGTGAGATCTATCACTACTTTATGCTCTCTTTTCCTTTGAAAGACACACCTTATCCTGAAGAGGAGTTAGAGTAAGATGGCTGAAACAATAGCTGTACTCCAGAAAAGTGAAACAGAGTCTTTATTCAGAAAACGTTCATTCCTATTCATATGGGCGATAACGATCTGTTCTTCTTTTTCAATCGCCATCTTTCAATTCTCACAGAGTTGGTATGTTGTGAAGACTCTAGATAAAGAAGCCTCACTCGGCATTGTATTTATTGCAGCAAACGTTCCTCGTATTTTATTCATGGCTATTGGCGGCGTTCTAGCGGATCGAGTCAGCCGTACGAAAATTTTGTTTGTCGCTAACTTTCTAAGAACCCTTTTGTTAGTCGGGTTGTTGATCATGCTTGCAACAGGACATCTCTCGCTCCTGTCTTTTATCATTTTTGGTTTGTTTTTCGGGGCACTTGATGCTTTTGTATGGCCAGCAAACGGATCTCTTCTGCCTAATGTTGTCGACCAATCTCAATTAACACGTGCAAATTCAGTCATTCAGACCACCCAACAAAGCTCGTTAATACTTGGACCGATGATTGGAGGTCTTCTTGTTGCAAGTAGCGGAGGATACATACTCTCGTTCGGTGTACCCGCTGTGATGCTGCTGCTCTCTGCCATCCTTGCTTATATGTTAAATATCCCAGCTACCATGAGTTCAAGCACAGCAAATCCTGGCATGTGGCTATCTATAAAAGAGGGCATTGATGTAGTAAGACAATCCGCTTTTTTAAAAGCACTCTTTCTTAGTACGATCTTCCTTAATGTTTTCGTAATCGGACCTTTGATGATGGGTTTGCCGATCTTCGTGAAAAACGTGCTCGACGGAACCGCACTTGATTTTAGCTTTATTGAAGGTGCTATGGCTCTAGGCATGCTCATTAGCTCCGTTATTATAGGTATCTTAAACGTTAAGAAAAGACGCGGACTGATGGTGACAGTTTCTTTATTCACCATGAACATATTCTTTTTCTTATTTAGTCAAAGTTCCACCCTTTTTGCTTGTATGTTGACGATTTTCTTTATTGGCATTACGTTTCCCGCAACGAATATACCGCTTATTTCAGCGGTACAATCTTCCGTTGATAAGAATCTTCTAGGCAGATTGATGGGTTTGCTAACCATGGCAAGTATGGGGCTTGCTCCTTTATCACTTGCAGCAACGTCCATGTTGATCTCTTATGGCTTTTCTATTGAAAACATTATGTCTCTAGGTGCACTCTCTTTAATTGTTGTTAATCTTTTGATCATGTGGAAACTTCCTGCTTTAAGAAAAATGGAATAGGTGGTGTAGATGATGAAAGTATTACTTATTGGCGGCACTCGTTTTTTAGGAAAACATGTAGCAGATTCTTTTAACAACAATCATCATGAAGTGACTTTGTTTCATAGAGGGAAAACATCAAAGAAAGGGTTAACAGAAAACGTTCATGAGATTATTGGTGACAGAGATCTTGATCTGTCTTCACTTAAGAGTGAATCTTGGGACATTGTAGTGGATACGTGTGGTTATTTTCCGAGGCAGGTCCGTAAATCAGCTGAAGCACTCCAGAAAGAAGGAACTTTCTATATCTTTATTTCTTCAGTATCTGTTTATAAAGATCAGTCCGTTCGAAACATTACGGAGGAAGCGCAAACCGCTGACCTTATTGATCCAACCATTACTGAGATCGGTGAACATTACGGTGCCCTTAAAGCAGCTTGTGAACAAGAGGTCTTAGAGATATTCGGTGAGAATGCATTGATCGTACGTCCAGGTTTGATTGTTGGCCCCCATGATTACACAGATCGTTTCACATATTGGCCAGACAGGGGTGTTCGAGGCGGAGAAATTTTAATCCCTGAGATGAAAGATCCGACCGTTCGATTCATTGATGTTCGTGATCTAGCGAATTGGATCGTACGGATGGCTGAGAATAAGGAGAACGGGATCTATCAAGCAGTTGGAGGTGTGTATGACTTCAATGAGGTTGTTCAAAAATGTTTGCGAAGTCAAGAACACTCGACAATCGTTCCTGTGGCCGAATCCTTCTTGTTAAAGGAGAACGTCGGCGAATGGGTTGAGTTGCCACTTTGGATATCAAGTGAAGATTATCGTGGTCTTGATTATGCGGATGATTCTAAAGCGATAAACAAAGGATTGATTTTTCGACCGATAGAAGAAACGATAAAAGATACTGCAGATTGGTCTCAAAGCCGAAACTTAAAACCAGATGACTGGAAAGCAGGCTTACATCCTGATAAAGAAAAGCAGCTTCTAAAAAAATGGAACGAAAGTGTAAAGTTAAGCTAAAGAGAAATAATTTCTTCTATTTTTCAAAAATACATGAATGCCCATGGCACTTGTCCATACCATTTGACTCCTCAGGACATATAGTATGATTGTGAGATACAAAATCTCTCCTGTTGGCAAGAGGCCGGCAGAGCAATTCCCTACCCCCCATTTCTTCATCATGCGTTCGGTTTTCTTTACCATAATCCTTTTTTAAGGATTATGGCTTTTTTTTTAGATAAAAAGGGAGTTTATTTAACTCACTCCCTTTTAAAACACAGATTTTTTATCTTGGAAATCGCTTAGGATCATCATGAAAATGGATATATTTTTTTAGATGATCAGGCAGTTCCCCTTTTTGAAAAACATGTTGAATATCAGAGAGCGGAATCTCTAAACGTGCCAATGAGGGATACAACGGAAGAATTTCTTTTGGTTCATAAGATTGCTGATAACTCGTGATCGCTTCATTCGTCTCTTTTTCAACAGATTGACGATACGCATGAATCTCTTGTATCTGTTTGACCATCATCAAGTACTCTGCTTTCAAACGTTCAAGCTGATGTATTTTCTTTTCCATACTATTCTTAGCCGTGTCTAGCTCTCTGTCGCGTGAAGAATAAACCGTTTTTAAATACTCGGACAACCTATCATCTCGGTTTTCTTTTAATTCATCCAGCTGTTCCATGGCATTACGTTCTTTCTCCATCGCTAACAAGTATTTATTCTTTACTTCTGTTAAATCATCCATCGTGATTTTTGAGTTTCTAACACCGTATGAATTTAATAACTCTTCATACTCATTTGAAGACCATTCTTTTTGTTTATGTAGTTGCTGCCACTTTTCTTGAGCGCGAGCAATATCGATATCGTATTCTTTTTTCATTTGCTTAAAATGGTTTAATTCAGGATACATAACAATCTCCCTTCGTTTTTCAACATTCATAGTATTCGGGAGGGTTTTGGGTTTACGTCTCGAAAGTTTAAACAACTGTTTAAATTGAGTGATGATAGGAAATTCTGTGATGTTCTTTAAAGTGTTGGTTTCCGTTTCAGGTGCTTCGCTTTCCGCGGGGCAGGCGGTGAGCCACATTCCAACGTTTCAGGTTTAAGTGTCTCACCTGCCCACCTGTCCCGCAGGAGTCTCGCACCCTACACTCCAATCAACTTATCAATGAAGCTTAAGAGACTTAACATCAACACCTTGTTTAGTATTACCTAATAGAAAGAAGGATTAATTCATGAAGATTACAGCAATTAGACATTGTAAAGCGGAAGGTCAAGAAAGTAATTCTCCATTAACTGCTCAAGGAAAACAGCAAGCCAAAGAACTGGCTGTCTTTTTGGAGGGTCACCATTTTGATTGTGTGATCTCGAGTCCATTCAAAAGAGCCATCGACACCATTAAACCTTTTGCAGAGTTAAGTGAGCAATCTATAAAGATAGATGAACGATTGGCTGAACGTATTCTATCTGCTGAAGCTGACCCCAATTGGAGAAGTAATCTAGAACGTACATATATAGAAGAACATCTAAAGTTTCCTGGTGGCGAGTCCACATTTGAAGCAAAGCAAAGAATCTCTTCCTTCATTAATTACTTGAAAAATGAATCCTATAAATCCGTTCTGATTATTACGCATGGAAATCTGCTTAGCTTGATGATTAATTTGTTTGATTCATCATTCGGTTTTAAGGAATGGGAGCTTCTCTCCAATCCAGATGTGTATCTTATTGATGTTTCTTTAAAAGATGTATCCAAGCTTTGGGTGTCTTAAACTGGTACATAATTCCAGACCCCCAACCCTCCTCATAAAATCCCGAAACCTGTACACGTAAGATAAATTATTAGGAGGGAAACATCTTATGAAAAAATTAGTAGTAGCATCAGTATTAGGCGCTTCCCTATTCGGCGCAAACGCAGGAATCTCAGAAGCGGCATCTTCATGCCCGTTCGCTTCTTTAAATAATAACCAAACTCAACAAGCTCAGGCAGCTCCAGCTCCACAACAGCAACAACAAGCTGCACCAGCACCACAACAAGAGCAAGCAAAAGCTCCAGCTGAAGCAGCACCAAAAGCTGAAGCAGGTGCAGAACTAACTGCACAAGAGAAACAAATGTTAAATCTTGTAAACCAAGAGCGTGAAAAACAAGGATTGCCAGCACTTAAAGCTGATCCTGAATTAACAAAAGTTGCACGCGTTAAAGCAAAAGATATGATCGACAACAACTATTTCGACCACAATTCACCAACTTACGGTTCTCCATTTGATATGATGAAGAAATTTGGTGTTGAATATAACACAGCTGGTGAGAACCTTGCAGGTAATTCATCTGTAGATGGTGCTCACACTAGCCTAATGAACTCTCAAGGTCACCGTGAGAACATCCTTAAGTCTGAATACACTAGCGTTGGTATCGGTGTAGTAGATGGTGGACAATACGGTAAAATGTTCGTTCAAATGTTTAAAGGATAATAAATATTAAAAAGCTTTCCCGCTGCGGGAAAGCTTTTTTCGTTCGCTTAGCTCATTAATGAATGGGAATCGTAATGGTAAACATCGTACCTTTTCCTTTTTTACTTTTCACATCTAATCTCCCGTTATGATGTTTGATGATGTTTGTGCTTACCATCAAACCTAAGCCTGTACCTTCGTCTTTTGTCGTAAAAAAGGGTTTACCGATCTTCTTCATGACCGTTTCATCCATACCGCATCCATAGTCACGTATTTGAACATGAAGAAAATCTTTATTTCTAGATGACTTCATGTTAATTTCTACACAATCTCCAACAGCAGAAGCTTCGATCGCGTTCTTCAAAAAGTTGATGAAAACTTGTTTAAGCTGCATAGGATCACAAAAAACAAGTGGAATCTGATCTTCTAAATCTTTTTTGATCTCAATATTCTTCATAATAGCTTGTGTGTTCAGCAAATCTACTGTGTCATTAATAATATCGGTCACACATGACATCATAAAATTTTGTGAATTGCTTTTAGATAGTACTAAAAACTCCTTAATGATATGTTCAATTCGATCAACCTCAGTAAGAATTATCGTTAAATATTGATCGAATTCATCTGTTTGATTCTGGATGAGTTGAACAAAACCTTTTAAAGAAGTTAAAGGATTGCGTATTTCATGTGCCACGCCCGCTGCAAGCTCTCCCACAACATTTAACGCTTCCGCTTTTAATAATTTTTGTTCTGTAAGCTTCTGATCTGTCACATCTTTCAAAATCGTAACATGTAAGTCATCTACGATATCTTTCTCACAAGAGTATTGGATTTCTTTCACCAGACCATCTGGTGTCTTGTAACGGAACTCTCCTTCAATCTTTTTTCCATTCAAGACTTCTTTCCATTTCTTTCGGATTAACTCTTTACCATTTCCTACAAAAAATTGGTCTGCACTGATTCCTATAAGTTCTTCTTTAGAAAGTTGCAATAGTTCGCAAGCACGGTCGTTCACTTCGGCAATCTCCATATTTGAACGACATAGAACAATCGCTTCTAGTGCATGATTAAACAACTGTTTAAACTTTTTTAAATTTTGTACAGTTGTCCGTTCTTCCTCTCTAATCGATGTTATATAGGATGTTCCCACAACCTCTATAACATCATGATTATTTCCTGTTATCGGATAAAAAGTTGTGCGGATACTTCTAACGCCTAACAGAATATCTGTGCTTTGGATCGAACCTGAAAATGCTCTTTCTAATGGTTCGGTCCACTCTGCGATTAACTCTTTGTTAAATAGGTCATGTAGGTTTGTTCCTGGTAAAGGTTTTATGGATACACCGAGTTCATCTAGCATAGAACCTACAGAATAGGTAAACTTATATTCACCCTCACCATCTCTTCTCAAACCGAAAAGATGGATAGGACAATGATTAAGTGAATGGTGAAAATCGGCAATACGTTTAATTTCGACTTCTTCATATTGCTTGTTCATTAATTAGTCCCCTTCTTATTTACAGAATTTCCTGATCTGTTGCTCGGGCTATTATGAGATTTAACCACTTCATCTTTGTTTTCACTAAACTTTTTAATTCGACAAAATTATTGTTTTCCCTATTGGACAACTTTCCCATTTTTTACAATCAACTATACGGGTCTTTTGAAGTGTTTTCCAAAATAAACTATTTCAACTTAAAAGAAATAAAATAAAAAAGCCTTCTACCAAAATTGGTCAAAGGCTTTAAAACAATAATTACCTATTCATCTTGTTGATTTCATCCTTCATGAAGTCGTAATCCATTGGACCTATATGTGAATTACTGATCATTCCTTTTTCATCGATAAAATAGCTAGTAGGGATCGACACGGCTCTAAACTGTTTTCCTATTGTATTCTTTTCATCAAGAGGAATAGGAAAAGACAGCTCATATTCTTTAACGAACTTGCTTACTTTCTCTGTATTTGTTTCAGAGTACTCAAGATTAACTGCTAAAATTTCTACATCTTTGTTCTTATAATCTCTATAGAACTTCTCCATTTCGGGCATTTCCTCCCTGCACGGGGGACACCACGTAGCCCAAAAGTTCACAATTACTTTTTTTCCACGATAATCCTTTAAGTCGACTTGTTTTCCGTCTAGCGTTTTTAATGAAAAGGTAGGTGCTGTGCTCCCTTGTTTTAATCCAGTATTTTCTTCTTCCTTAACTTCAGTTCGTGGTTCTTCCTTCTTATCGATAGCTGTATAAAATGCTAGACCAATCAATCCAGCAAATAAGAGAAGGATCACGATTGATTTTATTCTCAATATAATTCCTCATTTCCAATTGGTTCACTAAAATTTATTATAGAGGATTTCATACTGCAACTGCAAAGTTCCTCCTATGCTCATAAGTAAAGAGTAACATGCGACAGAGTGGATCATTTGTCCTAAAAATTAGAAAAGACAACAACTTATGTTTAAGCTGTTGTCTCCCGGGTACTTATAAATTAGAGGCCATCACAATCGTGCCAACTGGCTTTTTACTGTTTGGAGTTGGTTCATGTGAGATTGCAACTGCATCCCAATTGTGTTCGCCTTCGAATTTAACAGGGAACACCACTGCGCCGTTTCCATTTTCATCTGGTGTGAATGTGCCAGCTCGATAAGGTTTGTCTCCTTCAATCAGCCAAACCTGATAAGTCTCGGTTCCTTTGACTTGTGTTAGATTATTCGTCTGAACAACAAGGTTCATCGTATCATTCTCTTGTACCATTGATGCTACACCTGTCGAATCTGTCTCTTCAGACGCAAGTTGAACTGTCTTGAACGTTTTGTTGATCTGCTCTTCGATCACTTGTTCATTTTTGTTGTTCTCATTAAATAGATAAGCATTCGTACCAAGTGATAACAATAGACCAGCTGCAAGTAAACCTTGTATCCATGGTTTTGATTTGCGTTGGGTAATAGGAGAAACCGTTGTCGTTAATTCATCGGTTTTGTTAACAGACTGTTTTTCTTGATGTGTAAAGCTTGAGTTAGAAGCCGTAACATTTGTTAAAATACGTTCTTTCATACCAATCGGAGGTTGTGCCTCTTCTGATAAATATGGAAGATCGGCTGTTAGGTCTTGCCATTCTGCCCATTCTTCTTGACATGCATCGCATTGCTTTAAGTGTTTTTCAAAGGCATCTTTTTCTTTACCTTCTAGCAAGCCATTATAATATTCCAGCAGATTATCACAAGTTTTCTGTTCCATATTTATCCCCCCTCTCTCGATAGATCTTTTTTAAATGTTTCAGTGCTAAACGTATCCTTCCTTTTACCGTACCGAGAGGAATGTTCTTTCGCTCTGCAATGTCTGATTGTGAATAGCCTTTGAAATAGAACATCTCTACAATATCTTGCTGCTCTTCTGTTAACGAAGAAACGGCTTCCTTCAAGCTCTCTCTTTCCTCGTTCCATGTAACGGTCTCTTCTACACTCTCAGTTCGTTCGTAATCTATATCTTTTTCTAATATCTCAACTTCATTTTTTTGCTGCTTTCGTATTAAATCAATACAGGCATTTCGTGTAACGGTTAAAAGCCATGAAGAAAATTTCCCTTTATCCTCTGAATAGAGTCCCTTTTTTCGCCACAGTTTCATAAAAACGTCTTGAACTGCCTCTTCAGCCAACTCTTTTTGTCTCAACATTTTAAATGAAAAAGAAAACAATAGCTTTTCATAACGATCATACAGCATTTCAAGGGCTTCTTTATTTTCTTCTTGAACTTTTAAATAAAGTTCGTAATCAGAAGTTCTACCCATCTTTTGTCTCCTTTACTGCACACAGAATAAATCTATCATATCAAAATGAGGCAGTATTTGTCTTTTTTTACGATGGATGTATAAAGATAACGTTAAATAAAGCAATTTGGATCACATTTTTTCCAACTTTTATCATTAAGTTTCCCTTTATCTTTCCGATATAAAAGAAAATATAGCTCAAGTAAAAGATACAGAATTTAAAGATAAAGTGAGGAACATCATTATGGATCGCACAACATTAATCGGAGTCATTCTAGGCATATTGGCTGTAGGTGTCGGAATGTTTTTAAAAGGCGCAAGTCCGACAGCCTTATTGAACCCAGCTGCATTGCTTATTATATTTGCAGGAACTGCAGCAGCTATCCTCATCGCATTTCCGTTGAACGAAATCAAAAAGATTCCTGCTCTTTTCAAGATTTTATTTAAAGAACAAAAGCTCATCGATATGAAAGAGCTTGTCACGATTTTTATTGAATGGGCAACCGTCGCTCGTAAAGAAGGATTGCTCGCATTAGAACCAAAAGCCGAAGAAGTGGATGATCCGTTCCTACAACAAGGAATCAAGATGATCGTGGATGGTCAGCCTCCTGAATTTATTAAAGATGTCTTAATGAAAGACTTAGAAACGATGGAAGAACGTCATGCGAGCAACGCTACGATCTTTACGCAAGCTGGTACATACGCTCCGACTCTTGGTGTATTAGGTGCCGTAGTAGGATTGGTTGCAGCACTAGGAAATATGGCCGACATCACCGCTTTAGGTAAAGCGATCTCAGCAGCCTTTATTGCTACGTTGTTTGGTATTTTTTCTGGTTATGTACTGTGGCACCCTTTCGCTAACAAGTTAAAACGAAAATCAAAAAAAGAAATCATGATTAAAGAGATCATGATCGAAGGACTGTTGTCTATTCAAGACGGGACTTCACCAAAAATTCTAGAAGAAAAACTCTTAACGTATATTCCAACTAGCGAACGTGATCAATACAAAGCGGGTGGTTCTGTTGGCTAAGAAGAAAAAACATCATGATGAACATGTGGATGAATCTTGGCTCATTCCTTATGCAGACATGCTCACGCTTTTGTTGGCATTATTCATTGTATTGTTTGCTATGAGTGAGATCGATGCTCAGAAGTTCAAACAGATGGCAAGTGCTTTTCGAAATGAATTCACAGGCGGAACAGGCGTCATGGAAGAACAAGTACCCATTCCTTCTCCCGACTCTACTCCCATACCTGATGCTCAAAAAGAAGTCATATCCAAGGAAGAAAAAGAACAGCTAGAAGCAGCAAAAAAAGAACTTGAACAATTAGAAGAGATGGAAAAAAAGATCAATGCCTATATTGAAACAAACAAACTTGATTCTAGTCTGCAAACAAAGCTGACTGAAAACGGCTTGTTGATCACCATCTTAGATAATGCTCTGTTCGACTCTGGAAGTGCTACAGTTAAGCCTGGATCTATTGAGATCGGAAAAAAACTTTCTGATCTACTCGTGACTACACCACCACGAAATATTGTCATCGCTGGCCATACCGATAACGTACCGATCAGCACTGCAAACTTTCAATCGAACTGGGAACTCAGCGCGTTAAGAGGGATCAACTTTATGCGCGTTCTGCTCGAGAATCCTTCATTGAAACCGAACCAAGTC
Source organism: Fictibacillus sp. 18YEL24 (assembly GCF_015903855.1). GTDB lineage: Bacteria > Bacillota > Bacilli > Bacillales > Fictibacillaceae > Fictibacillus > Fictibacillus phosphorivorans_C. The sequence continues at coordinate 106,606 of NZ_JACZDT010000003.1, read as the reverse complement.
AGCGCAAGCGGTTATGGAGAATATCGTCCAAAGTCAGAGAATAAAACTCCAGAAGGCCGAGCAAAAAACCGCCGTGTAGAAGTACTGGTCCTGCCAAATGTTAGTTTGAAAGCTGTGCAGTGATTTAGAGCTGCGTATGACGATGTTAGAAATATGTGGAGAAGTGATGGGAATCGATCATAAATCTCGAGAATCGATCATAAATCTCGAGAATCGATCATAAATCCTGAGAATCGCCCATAAGTCTCGAGAATCGCTCACAAATTTTTAGAATCGCTCACAAACACATTTCACACAACTCTTTCTTCACACCACATCTAATACATCCATAAAAAAACTGGCTTCTAAAAGTGGTTATCCACTGTCAAAGAAGCCAGTTTTCATCTTTATTCCATCTTTTTACTCGTTTTATAGCTATCCAAGAAATGAATACGCTCCAGCATGGTCGGATGGCCGTATAAGAACCATTTTACAAGCTTTGGTGGGTTCACTTCGCTTAAAGAAACGGTCGCGAGTTCTTGGAAAGCCCCTACTGCGGCTTTCGGGTTATTAGTCATCTGAATGGCATACAGATCAGCGTCACGTTCTGCTTTTCTTGAAACCGCATTTTCGACCGGAGATACAGCAAAGCTTAACAGAGAAAAGATCAATAGCAGTGCGGGAAGTGCCGCTAGATCTCCTATCCCTTTTATCCCCCATGACTTTCCGTACTTCTCGACCCATTTTCGATAGATGATATTTCCGAGCCATAATCCTAAGAACGATAGGACAACAGATGAAATCAAGTTCCAATATAGATGGTTCATCACATAATGACCAATCTCATGAGCCATTACGAACAAGACTTGATTATCACTTAATTTATTTAATGTGGTATCCCATAGGACGATTCGCAAGTTTGATCCGATTCCATTTACATAAGCATTTAATGCATTTGTTTTTTCAGACATGTTCACTTCATACACATTTTCAGCCGGAATGTCAGCTCTTTCTGCTATATCTAAAATTTTTCCTTTTAGCACTTCATCCTGAAGCGGATAGAACTTGTTATACAAGGGATCGATCACTACAGGCTGAATAAAATAAAGAAACAAAGTAAACGGCACCGAAAGCAGCCACGCGTAAAGCCACCATCTTTTTTCGTATTTCTTGATCAACCAATACATTACAGCCACCATCACGGTTGTTAACAACCAGTTGATCCAGAAATCCACTAGTCCATCCCTCATCCAGCTGTGGAACGATTGAACGGATATATTGTAACTTTTGGAAACGGTGAAACTGTAGTAGCGGAGCGGGAATGTTAACACCCAGCTAGCAAACGAAAGCAACAGCACGTAAAGACCGGTGTGTATAATAGAGAATCTAGTTAACCCACTAGAAGTCTTTCGGAACCATTTCGATAATCCAAACCCTAGAACAAACAGATAGATCAACCATTCTAGCGGCACAGAAATGAAGTAGATGAAATCTTTGATCCTTGAAAAATCAGTGCTAAGTTCTAGTTCACGGTCAGTCATAAAAACTGCTGGATCCGCAGCAGAGCCTTTTAGATCTACAGGCAAGTTTGCGTCTGCTCCTTGAAACAAGTAAAACCACATCAAACCCGCGTATATCGCAAAGCCGATTACAAACCATAACGATTTTTTCAAAGCATGCGCCCCCCTTTATTACCTACTATAAAGTGTAGGGCGATTTGTCCAAATTAGAACAAGCTTTCATAAAATACTTTGAGAATCTTAGAGAGCATTGGCTAAAGTTGGAACGACATGAAGGTTTTCATGCTCTACATCAATGGAATTAGGCTGGATGTATACCGCTCTTAATCCCATTAGAAGTGCTGGTGCGATTTCATTTATAAAATTATCACCAATCGATACTGCTTCATGTGGCTGTACGCCGTATTCATTCAATATCGTCTTTAATTTTTCTTTCGTCTTTAACGGTTTTTCACTTTCCGTATAAAGAGCATGAAACAGGTCATGAAGCTCTAACTCATGTAACAAGCGTTTCACATCTTCTTTTTCGCTGTTCGTTAAGAGAACCACCTTTTTCTTCTCTTTTAAACGTTGCAATGCCTGTTTAAGGCCAGGTGTTTTCGATAGCTGGAACTGATCGGTTACCATGTACTCTTTTGTAGCATTGTAGCATTCCCATGTATCTGCTTGTTTCAAGCCGAAATGCATAGCTGTAGCATATGGCAGCCACCAACCATCACCGATCGCGATCAATCGTTCAAAATCATACACAAGCTCCCCTGAGAATTCTGCTCTTACTTTATCCTGTGGCCACTCTTCTCCATTAAAGGATATTACTTTTGTTACTTGCAGGGTCATGGGATCAACTGTAACACTTGCATCATTCTTGATATCATACACTTTTCCGATCCCAACGGGGTGTGTTCCTTTCTTCATACTCTCATATGTATCCCAAAAAGCTTTCTGTTTATCATCAGACACCCTTTTTTGTAACAAGCGGCAGTAATAATCAAAATGGTCTGTATCTTCATATAGCGTTCCGTCCAAGTCAAAAATAAGTAACTTTGCATCATCAATAATCGATTTCACGTCTCATCCCTCCTACTTTCATTGTAGTAATCCTACTCAAAAAAAGTAAAGAAAAGTACGTTGACATAAATTTACTAATCTTGTATGTTATAAGTGTACTATACACAGTAATACACACATATAGTATATAAAGGTGGGATAACATGATATTGAATTTAGATCCCCGAAGCAATACACCGATATGGGAACAAGTCGTTCATCAGATCAAGGAATTGATCTTGCGAGAAATTTTGTTGCCAGAAGAAAAATTGCCTTCGGTACGCGAACTATCAGGAACATTACTGATCAATCCAAATACAGTGAGTAAGGCTTATCAAGAATTAGAGCGCCAAGGGATCATTGAGACCTTGAGAGGCAAAGGCACGTTCGTTTCCGCTTCTATCGTACCTAAAGCAGATGATCAAAAGATTACGGAATTGAAACAACAGCTTAAACAGCTATTTATTGAAGCTTCCTATCTAGGTATCGATCACCAAACATTATCAAAGTGGTTGAAAAACTTTTCAGAAGAGCTTGGGGGTAAAGACAGTCATGCTGAGAGTGAATAATATTAGTAAAACGATAGAAGGGTCTCAAGTGTTAGATCATGTGAACATTACACTTGAACCAGGTACAATTGCAGGTTTGGTCGGAAGAAACGGTGTTGGAAAGTCTACGCTGCTTCGCGTGATCGCCGGTATTTTAGATCCTGATGAGGGACAAGTGCTCTTTAATGATACAGATATTCATCAAGATCCTCAGGTTAAACAAAAGATCACGTATGTACCTGACTCGACTGAGATTTTAAAGAGCTATAGCGTGAAAGAGATCGTAAAGCTTTACGATGCGATTTACGAAGATTTTGATGTTGTGTACTTCTACTCTCTTCTGGATCGCTTTAAACTTCCTAAGAATAAAAAGATCAGAACATACTCTAAAGGAATGAAGGCATTGTTCTTAATGATCCTTTCTTTTTCAACGAAATCGGATCTGATTATTTTAGATGAACCAACAAACGGACTTGATCCTATCGTGAAAAGAAATATCTTGCAATTTATTATTGAAGAAGTGAGCGAGCGACAGTTATGTGTTCTCATCTCTACTCATCATTTAGAGGAAGTAGAGAAGATGGCAGATGTTCTTATCATGATTAAAGAAGGACGAATTGAATCCACAACCTCTATTGAGGATGCGAAATCATCGTTCCGCAAAGTACAAGTTGTTTACAAACACTCTCTGCCTGAAAAGATTGAGCAATTGAACAACGTGCATATCTTAAATCAAACAGGACGTGTCTATACATTGATGATCGAAGGTAACATTGACGCGACACTTGAAAAGATGAACTCAGAGAATCCGCTATTATTAGAAGAACTACCTATGACACTCGAAGATATTTTCATTTCAACACTTGGAGGTGAATCACATGTTTCATAGAGCATTGTGGATGAGGAACCAAAAACTAGGAAGTCCTGCCGTATGGGGAATCTATATTTCGTTGTTTATGTTTCTGCCGTATTCTTTTTTTGGAAAAGCACAAAACATGTTAACTGAAAAAAATAATCCGTATCGTGATGCACCTGAGAACTATTACTTAAACTTTCATTTTACTGGTTCCGATATCGTATTATTTCTCTTTTTAGTAGTAGGATTAGCTGCACTTTTAGTGGGCAGTGAACGTACGTCTCATGCTACTGATCTAACGTTCTCACTTCCGTTTAAACGTAAAGATATCTTTCTTTCAAAATGGATCTTTGGAGTTGGTCATATAACAACTGGCCTTTTGGTTAACTTGTTAGTTTGTATGCTTATCGTAAAGTTTACTATTCTTTCAGAAGTAACGGATGCAGCATTTCTTTTTGAATTCATGATGATCGTTATTCCGTTTTCTATCGCTATATTCTCTTTTAGTCTTTTTATTGGGACAGTTGCAGGCAGTCTAGTCTCACAATTAGTGTTAAGTGGTATCTTTCTACTTTTCCCGATTGGGTTTTTATCTCTAATTGCATCGTTTTTAGAGTACCACGGGATTTCTATTAATCGTGATGCACACACCACTCAAGTATTTGGTGATTTAATCAATAGTTTAACACTGCCAATACCTATCATTGATTTCCGTTATGATATAAATCTTTCAACAGAAAATTCTTTTACTGAATTCTCACATATACCTTATGTCATGTTACTCATTCCACTAGCTTATACGATTCTATCCGTAGTTTTTGGAACTTGGCTCTTTAGCAGGACTAAGAACGAGAACAACGGTAGATTACTTGTTTTTGAAAAAGGAAGAGGATTCTTTACCTTTGGCGTTGTATTGTGCTTTGCTCTAACGTTCGGAATGTTAGGTGGCGGTATATTTGGCGACTATGATTCAAGATCTTTAATAGGCTATTACTTATCTGCAGCAATAGGCGGCGTTCTAGCATACTTTATGTTGAAAAAATTGATTCATTTCCGTATGCAGTTTGGCAAATAAAGAGAAGAGCGGACAATATGTTCGCTCTTTTTTGTTTGCCTTATTTTTGTTTGGGCATCCTGATAACAGTAACAGCACATGTAAATGAGGGATGACAATGGATGGAATCTTAATCACAATCTATAGAACAGTTCTAGGATTTGCTTTTTTGTTAATGCTCATGAGGTTGCTCGGGAAAAAACAACTTGGTGAACTTACATTTTTTAACTATGCAACTGGCATCGCGATGGGTAATATCATTGGAGACATGGTCGTTCATAAAGAGATCACGGTTTGGGAAAGTTTGGCGTCTCTGAGCTTCTGGGCGTTAGCCGTATTCGGCATAGAATTTCTCAACCGCCATTCTCCCCTGCTCACAAAACTAACGAAGAGTCAGCCGACAATCGTTATAAAAAAAGGACAGATCATGCAAAAAGAGCTTAAGCGGATGCAGATGTCGATGGATGATTTATTGATGCTTCTCAGGATCAGTGCGGTCTTTGATATTACGGAAGTAGAGTATGCGGTTATGGAGCCTAACGGACAACTCAGTGTGTTAAAAAAGCCACTTAAAGACTCTGTTACAAAAGAAGATCTCAACATTCCACCAGAAGCTCCTCAATATTTGCCCACTATGCTGATCTCAAACGGAGAGAAAATAGATCAGCCCTTTAAAGAATATAGCTTGTCAGACGAATGGTTGGATCAGCAATTAAAGAGTGCGGGTTATCAAGATGTAAAAGAGGTCTTCTTCGCACAGTTACAAGATGATGGAGAGGTATTTTTTGTAAAAAAAGAAAAAAGCAGCTGACACGCGTATCAGCTGCTTTTCTTCGTTATTTACCTTTTTTCACTTCATGCAGAAGATCAGGGAAGTTTGTGAAAATACCTGTTACACCCCAGTCGATCAGTTTCTGCATTTCTTCTTTTTCGTTTACCGTATACGGATGGATCTCTAGGTCGTTCTGCACCGCTTTTTGTACATACTCGCGGTCGATCATATCGCTGTTTGGCCCGATTCCCATCGCATATTGTTTGATGGATTGGACTTCTTCATCCGTTAACTCAGCAGGACTTGTATACTCTAAAAGCTGAACAAGATTTACTGAAGGATCGATCTCGTTCATCTTTAACAGACTTTCAGAGCTGAAAGATTGAACCAACAACTTATCATTATTAATTCCATACTCATTTACTTCATCAAGAAGCTTTTGTTCCATACCCGGATAAACTTCAGGTGATTTTGTTTCAATATAATAGTTCGCATTCTTTCCAAACGTTTCAAATACTTCTTTTAATGTTGGTACTTGAAGTCCTTCGTATTTTGCTTTTGCTTGCTCTGGATATTTTTCATTGAACCAGCTTCCGGCATCAAGCTGTTTGATTTCTTCAAGAGTATAATCTTTTACTTGACCTGTTCCGTTCGTAGTACGGTCCAACGTCTCGTCATGCATAGCGATCAACTCGCCATCTTTTGTCATCTGAAGATCGACTTCAATGTAATCTCCATGCATTTTTTCACCCATCTTATAAGATGTAATCGTGTGTTCTGGTGCATAACCAGAAGCTCCTCGATGCGCAACATTTAAGATGTCTTTATGTTTTTCTTTTGCATCAACCACTGAACTATCAGCCCCCATCAATGTAAGACTTAGTGCTAAAGCTCCTATACCAGTTTTTATTAATTTCTTCATCATGTTGCACTCTCCCTTTGTTGTAAGTGAACTACTTTGTCACTGTAACAAGGGAATGTGAACCTGCTTTTGCATTTCTGTAAATCATGTGTAAGTTTTTGTATACAAAAAAAGCTCGTCCGAAATGTTCGAACCAGCTTTTGTAAGTGTTATTATTTTTGTTCTAAAAATTTCTTGATTGCAAACGAGACACCACTCTCATCGTTTTCTTTCGTAACAAATGATGCCATCTCTTTTACCTCATCAACAGCATTTCCCATAGCTACAGGAAAACCTGCCACTTCTAACATGGAAACATCATTATAGTTATCACCGATTGCCATCGTGTCTTTTAAAGAGATTCCTTTAAGTTCTGCATACCGTTGAACCGCCACACCTTTTTGTGCTTCGCTATTCGTGATCTCTAAGTTGTTATCAGCAGAAGCACTGACTGCGAGAGAATCAACACCTTTTAAATGCTGAAAAGCTCGTTGAAGTTTTGCTGTATCACTTGAAAAGGCAAGAAATTTATAAACCTCAATACCATTCTCACTTAAAAGTTTATCAAAATCTCCAACAACACTCACTAATCCTAAGCGGAAACGACGAAGAGCCGCTTTTTGAACGTCGTCATCTGTAGCTTCTGGATTGGAAGTTAATACGATATCTTTCATCACTTCGTAAGCTTTTTCCCGATTATCTGTAAATGTTCCTTTGCTCGTGTAGAGTTCATAATAAATATCTTCTTCGTCCAGAATTTTTTTGATATCCTCGTACTGCTCAAATGTTAACGGAATCGAAGAAAGGATCTCCCATCCTTCTGATCGAATCTCTGCACCATTTACGCAAATAAGCGGCAGATGAAGATCTGCATCTTCTAGCGTGTGTTTGGCTTCATCATAAGAGCGACCTGTAGCGATTACAACATGATGGCCATCGTTTACAGCTTCTTTAATGGTTTCACTGTTCTCTTTTGTGACTTTTAACTGTCTATTAACTAGAGTTCCATCCATATCAATTGCGATTAATTTCATCTAAATCATCCTTTATTGCTTAGTCCATTAGTAAGTGTACCCATAATTGAAAGCTTGTTAATCATTATTTGAAGCTTATCAGGTAACAAAAAAAAGAGCTATAGATAGCTCTCCGATTTTACAAATTATTAATCTTTATAGATAAAAGATTGTACAACGTCCGTTACAGCATGAAAAATCTCAACGGCTTGAAAAGAGAGTACAGATAAAGCTGAAACGGAAAACAAACCAATTAGTACAAAACGAACTAAATGAGGCATCTTGTATCTCCTCCTTTTAATTGTGATTATACGCCCACCTTTTCAACAAATCAATTCATAAGGTGTAATATTTACAAAGTAAATTATGACAATATCCTACAAAAACGTATAACCGTACAAAACGAAGATTGAAGATAGCACGACCACGATCACATTTAAGTTCAACCAAGCCGCGATAAATGCTGCAGCAGCACCTATTCCCCCATATAGATAATTTTCTGGATTGATGGTAAATACACCTGGGAAAATGAGTGCACCTAGTATAGCAAAAGGAACATTCTTCAATATCCCTTGTATCCTTGGATGGAGATGGTTCGTATGAAAGAGAACGAGCGGCAACATCCTAGGAATATAGGTTACGATTCCCATCCCGACAATTACCCATATTAATTGTTCACTCATCCCTCTCATCCCCCTTCATAAAAAACTCGATTGAAACGGCAGCGATTAAAGTAGATAGAATGATTCCCCATCCACCATTTAAAGTGGGAACGAACGAGAAGATTGAATTTAATACTGCTGCAGTCGCGGCAAGTGCAATTACCTTCTTGCTCTTTTTGGCAGCGGGTACGAGTAGTGCGATAAACATCGCATAAAGCGCGATCCCCATACTATCTTGCAGTGATTGTGGAAGTCCAGCACCCATCACATAACCTACCCCTGAAAAGATTACCCAACAGCTGTATGCAACGATTCCCAATCCAAGCAAATAGCTTCCCGTAATTTTTTTCTCGGATGAGGTCGCAGCAACAGAAAAAGTCTCATCCGTAATGAAAAAAGCGTAGATCGCACGCAGCCATTTAGGGTCATCCTCAGCACGCTCCTTTAAAGAAGCACTCATAAGAAGGTGCCTAATGTTCATAATGAAAGTGGTCAGGATTAGTTCTGCAGCACCACTCATTGCCACAATCATCGATAAGGCGATGTATTGCGAAGCACCAGCAAACACGATAACGCTCATGCCTATCGTTTCAAAAAGACTTAACTCTGCAGCTTTAGCGAGCAGACCAAATGTAAATGCAACTGGCATATAACCAATTGCGATCGGCAAACCAGCTTGAACACCTTTCTTCCAGTATGCAGGTGATTCTTCTCTATGTACGGCAGGGCTTGGCATCATCTTTTTTCATCTCCGTTTTATAAGATGTGGAAGCTATTAAATTGTAAGGGGTCTGTCCCCGGGACAGACCCCTTATCATTATTTCTGTCCTGTGATCGTGCGTAGAATAAGGTCTACACTATCAGAAGCTTTAAATGTGTCCATGTTTTTCTTCATCTGCTCTTGATCATCTTTCAGATCTTTTAAAGAGGTGATCAATGTTACTTTCGTAAGTTCTTCTTCATAAAGAACGTGGCAATAACCCTGTTTTTCAAAGGATTGCGCATTAAGGATCTGATCTCCTCTGCTCGCCGCTCTTGAAAGCGGAATAAGTAGCATTGGTATCTTAAGCGTTAACCACTCAAAGATACTGTTCGATCCAGCACGAGAAATCACAAAGTCTGTTGCTGCAACCACATCTGGAAGTTCACTTTGAATATACTCGAACTGTCTGTAGCCTTCTGTATTTTTTAAACTTTCGTCTACGTTTCCTTTTCCGCAGATGTGTACGATCTGATAAGAACGTAACAATTCAGGCAGTGCTTCACGAAGAGCTTCATTGATCTTACGCGCACCTAAGCTTCCACCCATGATTGTCAGTACAGGGAGATGGCTTCGGAAGCCTAAGAAAGACAAACCTTTTTCTCTAGTACCTTGAAGAAGTTCATCGCGAATTGGTGAACCGGTCACAATCGCTTGCCCTGCTGCAAAATGTTTCTTTGCTTCATCGAACGTTACAAAAATCTTAGAAGCAAACTTAGATGAGATTTTGTTAGCCAGACCTGGAGTAATATCTGATTCATGGATATAAACAGGAATGTTGCGCATCCATGCTGCGATAACCACAGGTACAGCCACAAAGCCTCCTTTTGAGAAAACAGCATCGGGCTTTAATTTTCCAAGCTTAAAATAAGCCTGTGCAACACCAGCTGCCACTTTAAAAGGATCTTTTATATTTTTCAAGTCAAAATAACGACGCAATTTCCCACTAGATATTCCATGATAAGGCACGTTCGTTCCATCTTGGATCAAACTTTTTTCGATACCATCAACAGAACCGATGTAATTCAAGTCCCATCCCATCTTCTCCAATTTAGGTATTAAGGCAAGATGCGGTGTTACGTGTCCAGCTGAGCCACCGCCAGTTAAAACTAACTTCTTCAAACAGCATTCCTCACTTCTTTTATATCCGCCGTGCTTTTCTATAGCGGATGTTATCTTATCGCCATTTTAATATATGTAGCCCAAAAAAGAAAATGGCATGTGAGTGATAATTGTTTGTAAATTCTGATTGAATATCACATTTTGAACGTTTTTGTGCTTGAGGTGTTTCCTCTAAGAACTAAATACACGTCATTTCAGTGATCGATATAAGTTCCTAGTGATACCAGCAGGGGTATATGCACAGCGAATTCTAGAAATTCAGGCATTAATCCTAGAAATTCCGGACTTATTCCAGCGAGTTTGAGCGATAATCCGGCGAGTTTTGATCATATATCGGCGAGATGACATAACTCGACAAACTCCTGACTCCATATACCCTTAACCCCAACAAAAAAACGGCCTACAAGACCGTTTTTTTTACATCATCATAACACTCATACAGAGCTTTTCTCTTTTTTGCGAGCTGGTGGTACATGGATCGCTTTTCCGCTCGCGCTCTCAATCGCTTCCAGCCATGCTTCGTTCAATGCTGGATGCGCATAGACCGGGTAAGCCAAATCCTCTTCACGCGCAACCATCTCAAGTGCAAATGTTCCCGCTTGTATCATTTCGACAGCGCCAGCTCCCATCATATGAATGCCGAGAACCACATCACTCTTCGCGTCCATCACCATCTTGGACAATCCTTCTTTTTGACCGAGGATGGAAGCAAAGCCATTGCCACTCATTGAAAATTGCCCCGTCTTCACTTCATAGCCTTCAGCTAAAGCTTGCTCTTCTGAGAGACCTACGGAAGCAATCGGCGGATTCGTGTGCACCACATAAGGAACTAGACTTAAATTGAACGATGACTGCATTCCTCCCATATGTTCAGCTGCCGTCTTCCCTTGCTTGATTGCTTTTGACGCTAACTTCATCCCAATCGTACAGTCACCTGCTGCGTAAATGTTAGAAACAGAACTTTGGCTATGTTCGTTCACGATAATAAAACCATTCTCGTCACGTTCGATCGAAATCGCTTCTAGTCCTAGACTATCCACATTCGGCGAATAGCCAGCAGCATACAATGCATGAGACGTCTCGACAGAAACTTTTTCCTCACCGTCTTTTTTCAAGGATACGGTTACTGAATCAGCCATCTCTTCAGCACTTTCCCATAGATGATTCTTAAATACTTTTATCTTGTTTTTCTTTAAAACACGCTGCAGTTCTTTTTCAATGCTAGCGTCAAGACCAAAGCCATTACGGGGTATGGCTAACGTAACATCACTCCCAAGCTGTCTGTAAGCCATAGCTGCTTCCAGTGCAAAGTAATCATCTCCATAGATGAATAGACTTTTAGGAAGCTCACCCAACTCCCATAACGTATGAGGTGTCATGATTCTATGTGATAGCTTTGCCTGTTCTGGCAATAATGGTGAACTTCCTGTCGCGATGAGCACGTGCTCAAAGTCATACATCTCAAAATGATGACCAGAGTCGATACCTATTCTCTCACCGGACATAAAAGATGCTGTACCTGTTAAATGCTCAATTTTGTTTGCTTTTATCAGGGCTTCTACTCCCTTTTGAAGTCCAGTTACAACCGAAGAATAATAGTTTGTGAAGGTATCAAATTCAAAACTTGCGTCTGAAACTGAAATCCCCATGTTTTTATATTGAGAAAGGCTTGAAAAGTTAGAAGCAGACTGTGTAAGGCTCTTTGAAGGAATACATCCTTTATGAAGGCAAACACCGCCTAACTTTTCTTTTTCGATCAGCGTAACTTCCATTCCAAGCTGTGCCGCACGGATTGCGGCATGGTATCCGCCAGGTCCGCCTCCGATAATAACCAGTTGTCGTTTTGTTGCAAAATCACCTACAACCATCTATATCAGCTCCAGTGTCATGAAGTAAGGATTCTCGATGAGTTCTTTTACGCGGTTCGTGAACATGACAGCCGTTGCGCCGTCTGCAACGCGGTGGTCAAACGACATAGATACGTTCATCATAGAACGAATCACGATCTCATCTCCGATCACAACAGGCGTTTTCTTTGTTTTATGAAAAGCCATCAGCGCTACTTCAGGATGATTGATGATCGGTGTCGCAGCGATCGAGCCGAGCGGACCAACGTTTGAAATCGTAAACGTGCTTCCTGTTAAATCAGAACCTTTCAGCTTGTTCGTCTTAGCACGTGTGATCTTGTCTTTCATGTCAACCGCGATGTCTCGTATATTTCTTTGTTCGACTTTTTGAATCACTGGTACGATCAAACCTTCATCAGAGTCGGTGGCGATGCCGATATTCACATTTTTCTCAAGACGAATGACTTCTTTTTCTTCATCTAGCTTTGCGTTGAAAATCGGGAAATCTTTTAATGCGATCTGAATCGCTTTTACGAAAAACGCTGCAACAGACACGTTCATGCCACGCTTGTTATCTGGATCCATCGCTTTAAGCTGTTTCTTCAGATTCATAACAGCTGTTACATCGATCTCTTCAAAATGCGTGACGTGCGGAATCGTCGCAAGAGATTGAACCATTTTCTTCGCGATCTGCTTCCTGCGTCCTTTAAACGGAATCTCTTCCGGGTCACTTGTTGAAAACTCTTTAGTCGGAGCAGTCGCTTTTTCTTCCACAGAGCCATGTGGTGTTGCCTCAGTTTCTGTAGGCTGATCAATAAAGTTATAAACGTCTTGATCTGTCACACGTCCACCAGGTCCTGTACCCTTGATCTGTTCGATATCCACACCGTTTTCACGCGCAATTTTTCGAGTATATGGAGCAGCTAGAACACGCTTGTTCAATGTTGCGATACCGCCCGAAAAGGCAGTGTGACTTGGTGCTTTAACTATTTTTTCAACGACCGGCTGATCTTTGTTTTCTGGAGCGTCTTCTGCTTTTTGGGAAGAAGGCGCAAAAGCATCAATCGTTAAGATAACAGATCCTACAGTCACGACATCTCCCTCTTTTACCTTGATGTCTTTAATCGTTCCGGCTGCTGGTGAAGGAAGTTCGGCGGTTACTTTATCCGTTTGAACCTCTACTAAAGGCTGATCAACTTTTACGGAGTCTCCGGCTTTTACGAAAAAGTGTATAACTTCTCCTTCGTGCATTCCTTCACCGATATCATGCAATTTAACTTCTACCACTCACACTCACCTCCTAAAATTGCGTTACTTTTTCAATAGCTTGAACAACACGATCCGCACTTGGCAAATAATGATCTTCTAGCGCAAACATCGGAACCGGCGTATCAAAACCTGTTACGCGCTCGATCGGCGCTTTCATATAAAGGAAAGAAGTATCATTGATCAATGATATGATCGTTTCTCCCAGTCCACCTGTTCCCGGTGCTTCATGAACAATGACGGCACGACCCGTTTTTTGTACACTTTCAGCGATCATTTCTTTATCTAACGGATATAGTGTACGAAGGTCGATCACGTCACACTTGATCCCTTTTTCTTCTGCTGTCTTTGCAGCTTTCATAACGACTTCGATCATCGCGCCATAAGCAAAAATTGTTACATCGCTTCCTTCTTGAAGGCGAGCAGCTTTTCCAAGTGGAACATTATACTTGCCTTCAGGAACATCCATCTTCGTACTTCTGTAACAGCGCATCGGCTCTAAGAAAAGGACAGGATCAGGATCTTCAATCGCTGAAACAAGCATCCCTTTTGCGTCATACGGATTAGATGGAACAACAACCTTCATTCCTGGCATCCCCGTAAATAAAGCTTCAACAGAATCAGAATGGATTTCAGGTGCACGTACGCCTGCTCCAAAAGGTGCCCGAATGACCATTGGCACTGTAAAATGTCCAAGTGTTCTCGCACGGATTCGAGACGCATGAGTCATGATCTGATTGAACGCAGGATAGATGAAACCAAGAAACTGCATCTCAGCGATTGGTTTGAAGCCGTTCATCGCAAGCCCGATCGATGTACCTATAATGCCAGATTCAGCAAGCGGTGTATCAATGACTCGATTCTCTCCAAATTCAGCAACTAGACCATCTGTTGCACGGAACACTCCGCCGTTCTGTCCAACATCTTCACCAAGCACGATTACGTTCTCATGCTCTTTCATCATCACTCTCATACCGTCTGTTACAGCTTGAACCATCGTTAATTTTTTCGTATCTACTGCCGTTGTCATTAGCGATCACCTCTTGAATGAGCGTATGCTTCTTTTTGACTATCGATCGGCCAAGGATTCTCTGCAAACACATGATCAAACACATCGTTATAATGCGGTGCTTGTGCTTCTTCCATCTCTTTTACTGCTGCTTCAATCTCCAGCGTTAGTGATTCTTGGAGGTCAGCCGCCCACTTCTCATCCCACATGTTTTCGTTCTTCATAAATCGCTCTAATCTAAGAATCGGATCCGTCGTCTCACGGCGGTTCACAGACTCATCTTGATTTCTGTATTTGGAAGGATCATCAGCTGTTGTATGTGCACCATAACGCCACGTTACAGCTTCAATCAACGTTGGTCCTTCCCCTTTTCTGGCTCGCTCGACCGCTGTACGCGTGTGGAAATATACAGCAAACACATCATTACCGTCTAATCGAACGCCTTCCATCTCATAAGCTACCGCTTTCTGAGCGATCGTTTTACTTTTCATCTGCTTTTCAATCGGAACGGAAATCGCGAATCCATTGTTTTGATTAAAGAAAACAACAGGAGCGTTAAACACGCTAGCAAAGTTTAAGCCTTCGTGAAAATCACCTTCTGATGTTGCTCCGTCTCCAAAGTAAACGATAGAAGCACGATCTGTACCTTTTAACTTTTCAGCCCAAGCAGCTCCTGTCGCATGAAGAAGCTGTGATGCAATCGGAACGGCTGGAGGAAAAATGTTCTTTCCTTCCGGAGGAATACATCCTTCTTGGCGGCCTTTCCAATAAAGAAAGAGTGTTTTTAGCGAATGACCAAATGTCATCGTTGCCGCGTGATCTCGATAAGTCGGGAACATCCAATCGCCTTCACCCATCGCCATCGCGCTTCCGATCTGTGACGCTTCTTGCCCTTCGAAAGGAACGTACGTACCGATTCGTCCTTGACGCTGCAGGTTTATCCCTTTACGGTCAAAAAGCCTCGAACGAAGCATCTTCGTGTAAAGCTCTTTCGTTAGTTCCTCTGTGATCTCACCGCGGTATGTTTCGTCATTCCACTCACCGTTCTCATTAATGATCTGCATCTTTGGAAATAACTTTTCCATGGATAAATTCCCTCCTTAGTTTCGAACTTGCCATTTTGGTCTTCGGTTGTGAGCGAAAAAGCTGTTTCGTTTTGATCGGGCTAGAAGCTTCTCCTCACAGAAAAGATTTGCTGCTTCCATCGTTGATATCTGGTTCTTCGTGCTCTCACTATAGATCTGTATCAAACTGTCATAGATCGCTCTCGTTTTTGTTAAGACTCGAGCCTTATTCGGACCATAAAGCTCATCAGCTACCTGAATGAGCCCTCCTGCGTTCACAATATAATCCGGACCATATAGGATTCCTTTTTGTTGCAGGTAAAGCCCATGTTTATCTTCTAAAAGCTGATTGTTAGCACTTCCAACTATCGCTTTAACTTTCAACTGTTCGATCGTCTCGTCGTGAATGATTCCTCCTAGTGCACATGGTATGAAGATGTCAGCGTCCACCCCGTAGATGTCGCTTCCCTCAACCACCTCCACATTTCCAGGCAGAAGTTCTGCTCGTTCTTGAATCATCTTTAACGCTTTTTCGTTAATATCCGTTACATAGATCTGTGCACCGGCAGCGAGCAGTTGCTCTGCGACCTTAAACCCTACTTTTCCTAATCCTTGTATCGAGTAGGACCTACCTGCAAGTTCATCTGTTCCTTCGAGAGTCTGAATTGTAGCTTGAAGGCCATAGATAACTCCTTGTGCTGTTGGAACAGAAGAGTCGCCGCTGCCGCCATATTCCTCAGGTACCCCGACGATACAATTCGTTTCCTTTAACGCGTGAACAAAATCATCAGGCGTCGTACCCATATCCGTTCCTGTATAAAAACGACCGTTTAAAGAATCTACAAACTGTCCGAACGCTCGAAACAACTCTGGTGTACGATCAGTCGTGGGATCTCCGATAATGACCGATTTACCCCCACCGAAGTCAACATCCGCACCTGCACATTTGTATGTCATACCTTTTGACAGTCTCAGAACGTCCTCAAGTGCCTCATCCACCGATCCGTATGGTCTCATTCGGCATCCCCCGAGTGCTGGGCCTAATGTTGTGTTATGTATAGCGATAATTGCTTTGAGACCTGTTGATGGATCGTTACAAAAAACAACTTGCTCATGCTGTGATATTTTTTCAAACATGTGTAAACCCCCTAGTGTGTCTCTTGTTACTCTATTTCTTTTTCGCTTTGCTGCTTTAAAGTGTAAGCGCTTTCATTATTGGATAAAAAAATTTAAATCTTCATTTCTTTAATTTTTTGTGAGATTGCTTCTCGTGGCAGAATATATTGTGTTACTTCTCCTTCACCTGCTATTGCTTTACCGTTATAGACGGTCACATCACATATGACAGCTTTGCCTTTAACTTCTCTTAACGTGGCCGTTACAGTAAGCTCAGCGCCTTCTGGTGTCGGAGCCATATGCTTGGCTGCAACTCCACCGCCGATTCCTTCTTCGTGCTCTTCAAGATATGGCAATATAATCTGTCTCGCTGCCCATTCCATATGATAGACCATGCTAACCGTTGAATAGGCTGGATGGACAAGCTTTCCTTCAAATTGAGCAAACATATCGGGTGTAACGGTAGCTTTGATGGTCGCACTTTGGCCGACCTTCATGCCTGATTTCATGCACACACCTCATATCTTTCATCAAATTTATATAACGTTTTCTTAACGTAATCATAACATTTTGTGTGATATCCGGTCAATGAATCCCCAGAATTGTTTGATTTGTAAGAAATATGAAAAATATGCAAAAATGGTTCTGGAGGTGTATTTATTAAATGGATGAATGTATATTTTGTGATCCCATGAGTTTTCCTGAACAAAAAATAGTATTAGAGAATGAAAGTTGCTACTTTTTGCAGAGTCCGAGAGCTCAGGATATTTTACAAGGTGCGGGATTGATTATTCCAAAAGCTCATAAACAGACTGTATTTGATTTAAGTGAAAAAGAGTGGAGTGATACATATGAGTTGATGCAGCAAGCAAAAAGTTTGCTAGACTCAGAGTTTGCACCTGATGGATACAGCACGGGATGGAACGTAAATCGAGTGGCTGGTCAGAGCATTCCACACGCTCATTTTCATATCATCCCTCGATTTGATGACGAGCCGTTCGCAGGAAGAGGCATTCGTTCGTGGATCAAGTCTGAGGAAAACCGCAGGCCAGGCAGGCAAAGTAAGACTTTATAAATTCCTTTTTTATGTGATGGACGATTATTTTTATGTGATTCATAATCATTTTTATGTGATTGATCACCTTTTTTATGTGATCGGCGCTGTTTTTTATATAATTAAGTTTAGCGGAAGCTCCCTACCGCATAAAAAAGCTGATACAGCACATGCTGTATCAGCTTTATCCTTATCATTTCCGCAACTGCTTCAATACTTCGTCAACTTTCGCATGATCTTCAGGAGTTTCATCCATGTGCTTCCACAAAACCTCTCCATTCCGATCAAACAGCCATGAACTTCCTTGAATGTTCACATCTTGATTTTTCACTGCGCTTAAAAAATGCTTTCTTTCCTTCTTATCTTTAGGCACAATGTCGCTTATCTTAACTTCACCTTTTAAGAGATCCGCACCTACAGACAGCATGCTTTTAACAGTCGTCATGTGGTGGTTTCCCATTTCCTCGTATAGCTCAAGCTTCGGATCACCATAGATTTCAAACGGAAATGGTCCATGTACATTCATAAATTCTTGAATCTGTTCACGATTTGCTGGTGATACGACAGCAACTTTAACGTCTGAACGTTCAAACTTCTCAAATGACTCACGCAACTGCGCAAGGAACTCTTGATAGTATGGTCAGCCAAGGTGTCTGACTAACACAACGAATGTTTTATCTTCACCGAACAACTCATCTAGCTTTACAGATTTTGAACCTTCAATGGATAGCACTTCCTGATCTAGTTTCATCCAGATCGCCTCCTCATATTATACGTTCGGGTATTCCTGAGAAAGAGGGTGAAGCATGATCTCATCAACCACCATGTGTTTTGGTGCGCTTGCCATGTACGCTACAGCTTCTGCGATATCATCTACTTTTAGCCAATCTTCTTTAAAATCAAGACCTTGTTCAGAATCAGCAAAGTACGTATCGATCGCTCCTGGATTCACAGTACCTACACGAACACCAAATTCTCTGAGTTCTTGTGCAAGAGACCCCGAAAATCCTTGAACCGCATACTTTGTAGCTGTATAGACAGAGCCGTTCGCAATCGTTCTGCGACCCACATCTGATGAGATCGTGATAATCGTTCCCTCTTTTCGCTCTTTCATATGTGGAACAACCGCTGTACTACATAAGAATACACCTTGTACGTTAACTTCAAACATTTTTTGAAAGTCTGCTAATGAATGTTCTTCTGCCAATTTAAACTGACCGACACCCGCATTATTTACTAGAATATC
This sequence comes from Fictibacillus sp. 18YEL24, assembly GCF_015903855.1. Taxonomy (GTDB): domain Bacteria; phylum Bacillota; class Bacilli; order Bacillales; family Fictibacillaceae; genus Fictibacillus; species Fictibacillus phosphorivorans_C. The sequence goes on along the minus strand of NZ_JACZDT010000003.1, from coordinate 87,770 downwards.
AATGTTTCCAAACGCTTCAAACGTTTGTTTAAATAGTTCAGCTACGTCCGCTTCATTTGTCACATCGGCTTTTACGGCAAGAACATCGAAACCTTTAGCTTTTAACTCTTCTCCGGTTTTGAAGATACCATCAGACGAACCAACGATCGCTAATTTTGCTCCTAATGTTCCTAGCTTTTCTGCTATAGCTTTCCCACACCCGCGAGTTGCTCCAGTTACTACTGCTGTTTTGTTTTTTAGCATGTATAAAACTTCCCTTCACTTCTATGTTTCACAAATTCTATTATTAACACAAAAAAGGCGCTAAAACCAATTATGGTCTGCGCCTTTCTTTCTAATTTTCTTTTAAAAAAGTCCAAGCATGTTAACGAATACGATGATGATGACAACAGGAACGACATAACGGATCAGCATGAGCCATAGCGCAAAGCCTTTTACCGAAACAGAGGAACCTGCTCTAAACTCTTGAAGTAGCATCTCTCTAGGATAACGATAGCCTACGAATAACGCGATGAATAACGCACCTAAAGGAAGTAAGATGTTACTAACTAAGTAGTCGAGTTGATCAAAGATAATCTTGTCAAACAGCGTGAAATCTGACCATACGCCATAAGACAAAGTAGATGGTACTCCGAATGCAAAGATAAGGATTCCAATGATCCATGACCATTTTGCGCGGTTCTCTAGTTCACCCTTTGTGATTGATGCAACGATGATCTCTAACATCGAGAAAGCTGATGTAAGGGTCGCAAATAAGAACAGCGCCAAGAACACGATAAAGAATAACTGTCCAAAAACAATCTGATCAAATACGGCAGGAAGTACAACGAAAAGCAAGCCAGGTCCTTCTGTTGGCTCTAGACCTAAAGAAAATACACCTGGGAAGATCGCTAACCCTGCTAATAAGGAAATCAATACGTTCAGTAATACGATCGTTGTCGCTGATTTTGTAAGACTTTCTTTTTTACTCAAGTAAGAGCTGTACGTTACCATTACAGAGATACCTACACTTAATGAGAAGAAAGACTGACCTAATGCAAATAGGATATCGTCTCCACCGATCTTGGAAAAATCAGGAAACAAGAAGAACTTTACGCCTTCCATCGCATTATCAAGTGTTAATGAGCGAATAATTAATACAGCAAACAAAACAAAAAGAGCTGGCATCATAATTTGGTTTGCTTTTTCGATACCGTTCTTAATCCCGCGACTTACAACGAAAATCGTGATCATCATAAAGATGAACTGAGAGATCAAAACGGGCCATGTACTAGAGATCGATTGGCCAAACATTTGACTAAAGTCATGATTAAAGAAGTCCCCGGAAAAACTTTTACCAAGGTAGAGTACGATCCATCCACCGATTACACTGTAAAATGATAATAAGATAAATGCTGTCGCTACACCCATTCTGCCTAACCAATGCCATGCAGTACCTGGCGCGATCTTTCGATAAGCGGAAACTGCCTCTTTTTGTGCACCTCGACCGATAACAAACTCAGCCATTAATAGCGGAAAACCGATTAGAAACGTAAACAATAAAAAGAGAAGGAAAAAAGCTCCCCCGCCGCTAGTACCGGCAACATAAGGGAATTTCCAAATTGCACCGAGTCCAATTGCTGATCCTGCTGCAGCTAGAATAAAAGCTAACTTTGACGTCCACTGGTCTTGCTGATTCATAATTACATACACCCTCCTGTTACTATTACTACTGAATTAGATGAAACGATTGTTTAACATACTTACTGCTTCTCTTGCTTCTTTCATCATGGTCTCTAGCAGATCTTTTACGCTCGGCACATCTGAAATCGCACCCGCGATCTGACCGCTATTAATAAAACCGTTCTCCAAGTCCCCTTTTACAGCTCCTAAAATATGATGATCCTCTGAGGTGTGTGTAATAAACTCTTCAGGTGAGACGCCATTTTTTTCAAGTTGAATTAACTTTTGAGCATAAGGTGTATCATAAATTCTTCTGATCTTTCCAGTTGAGCGGCCAACGATTAACGTTTTGGTATCATCTGCCTCTACTAAGGAAGTCTTGTATCTCTCATGAAAAGGTGCTTCCTTTGTTGCAATGAATCGAGTTCCCATCTGAACACCTTGGGCACCAAGAGCAAAGGCAGCTGCCATACCGCTCCCATCAGCAATACCTCCAGCAGCGATGACCGGGATCTGTACGCTTTTGGATACCTGCGGCAACAGAACCATTGTCGTTGTCTCATACGGTGAATTAAGTCCCGCAGCTTCATAGCCTTCAGCTACTAGCAGATCTGCCCCTGCTGCCTCGGCTTTTTTAGCATGATAGACAGAAGCCACAACACAGATAACCTTTAAGCCGTGTTCCTTTAGTTTCGGTATGTAAGGCGCTGGATTACCTGCAGATAAGGAAACAACTTCCACTTTATGTTTGATCAGAAGTCTAAGAATTTCTTTTACATTTGATGCAACGGTTAAAGGTACATTAACAGCAAATGGCCTGTCTGTCATCCCCTTTGTTGCAATTATCAAATTTTCTACCTCTTCAGGTGACATCGTACCAGCACCGATTGTGCCTAACCCACCTGCATTTGATATAGCAGAAGCTAGTTCTGCATTACTAACATTTCCCATTCCTCCTTGAAGGATCGGATACTGAATGTTTAACAATTCACAGATGGAATTCAATTTCTCCACTTCCCATTCTAACCTTTGTTATACTGAACCTATAACCTGTACGAGGGAGGCTCATAATGAAATACACGTTTAATGGAAAAACACCAGATGTTCATGAAAGCGCTTTTATTGCGCCTGGGGTTCACTTGATTGGCGACGTTACAATAGAAGAAGGAGCAAGCGTCTGGTTTAACTCCGTTCTTCGAGGTGATGAAGGACCGATCTCCATCGGCAAAAAGACTAACGTTCAAGACAATTGCACGCTACACCTCTATGAGGGGTATCCTCTCATTCTAGAAGATGAAGTGTCGATCGGACACAACGTCATCCTGCACGGATGTACGATTAAAAAAGGCGCACTCGTTGGTATGGGTTCTACCATTCTTGATGGTGTAGAAATTGGTGAACAAGCATTCATCGGTGCGAATACACTAATTCCTCCCGGCAAAAAAATACCGCCGCGTGTCATGGTCATGGGTTCACCGGGTAAAATCATACGCGAACTGAACGACGATGATCTAAAGCTCATTCAGCTTACGATCGACACGTATTATGAAAAAGGGAAACAGTTCCGTGATGAATTAAAAGAATAGTAGAAAAGCACTTTCGTACAATAGCTTGCGAAAGTGCTTTTTTAGTTGTATCTAGCCTAATTCTTTTATGACCGGTTCTCCTGAATAAGAGGATGATTAAGAGCATCAAACTCTGAATCTTTCTTTAGATCGTTTCCATCCGAATAGATGCTTTCAAAGAAACGACTTGCAGGTCCTGCTAATGCTCGGTAATAATCACTAAAGAGCGAAGCTGCGTGATCACCTAGCCAGTCTGCATGAAGAAGCTCCTTCGGAAGACCTGGATCGATAAACAGGAACTTACGATATTCGTGAACAAGCTTTGTACGCTCTACAAAGCACTCTCCGTCTGTCATCTCACCTTTTTCAATCTTATTCTTATCGATCACATACTTTTGAGAATACGTTACGATGAACTCGTTGTATTTTTCGTTAATGTCATTCAGATCCCAACACTCAGAAACTAGCTTTTCATTCTCATTCGGCCCATTGTAAACGGCTGTAAACGAATGAACATAGTCTTTGATCTCATATTTATCAATCATAGATTGAATCTGCTCAGAGTATGCGTGCGGTGAGATCCAGAAACTGTTAGCAAGCAGACCAAATCCGCTCCAGACCAGTTCCTTTCGAAGCTCATCACGAATGCTTCTTTTCTCTTCAGGAATCGTATAGGTGAACATCATCCATTCGCCGTTCCACGGTTCCTGTTGCGCGTTAAAAATTCTCTTTGCTGCTTCATCCATCCGCTTTTTTCCACGCTCAGTTAAAAAATAATAACTTTTATTGCCTTGTTTTCTAGCTGCGATCCAGCCTTGCTTATTCATTCTGGAAATCGCTGCTCTTACGGCCTGTTCGTTGTGACCAAACTCTTCTAACAATCGAATCAAGCTGCCGATCCATATCTCACTGCCATAATGCCGGATATAGTCTCCGTATAATGTGAATATCATGGAGCGTGTGTTTAAACTATTCTGCATGTTCATACCCTCATTTGTACCTGTTATTGTCTGTACAATCCTACCATAAAGAAAACTGGACTAACATCAAGTCTTTCACGTCAGAACTTCATTGCACTTATATTAACGACTTAAATCTGTAACCTCGTCGAAAATCATCGGTACAAAAAAGTTATACTCTATGATAGTGGAATTATGGAGACAGAAACAAGTTACTCTCCCTTAAATACAGGCGGTCTTTTTTCTCCAAAAGCAACGAGTGCTTCCATTCGATCTTTTGTGGGAATTGTCACTTCATACGCTTTCGCCTCAATCGCAAGTCCTGTCTGAAGATCCACTTCCGTTCCATGCTTGATCGCATACTTTGCTTGCTGAACGGCAACTGGTCCATTCTTCATAATAAGACCAGCATAGTTTTCACAAACAGCCATCAATTCTTCTCTCGATGTTACTTGGTTTAAGATACCGTATGAAAAAGCTTCTTCCGCCATCATCTTTTTCGCTGTTAAAATCAGTTCCATCGCTTTCGCTTGACCGATCAGTCTAGGAAGACGCTGAGTTCCTCCCGCACCAGGAATGATCGCCCAACTAAGTTCTGTCAGACCCATCGACGCTTCTCTCACAGAAACCCGCAGATCACAAGCAAGAGCTAACTCGAAGCCTCCTCCAAAAGCATGGCCATTGATCGCACAGATCGTAGGCTGCGGCAACGCTTCAACAGCAGAGAACACATCGCGAATCTTACGTACATTTCTTCTTACTTCTGAATCACTCAGTGTACGGCGTTCTTTTAGATCAGCTCCTGCACTGAATGCTTTTTCCCCTGCACCTGTAAAAATCACAACGCGAACATCATTATTGTGATGAATGTCTTCTACGACTTCTTCAAGCTCTTTTAATGTTGAAAAGTTAAAGCAGTTCAAAACTTCTGGACGGTTTAAGGTTACATATGCAACATAATCTTTTACTTCGTATAAAATAGCACTCATGTTAGATGACCCTCCTATTCATTGATCGCTTCAACTACGGAAGCAATACCTTGACCAACACCGATACACATTGTTGCTAGACCGTAGCGCGATCCTTGCTTTTTCATTTCATGAATAAGCGTTGTTAAAATACGCGCGCCACTTGCTCCTAGCGGATGGCCGAACGCAATCGCACCGCCGTTTACGTTAACTTTGCCAGAATCTAGTCCAAGTTCTCTCATACAAGCAAGTGATTGTGAGGCAAAAGCTTCATTCAACTCCACCAAATCTAAATCAGCTATAGAGAGACCTGCCCGCTTCAGTGCTTTTTTGGAAGCTTCGATCGGACCTACACCCATTATAGCGGGCTCAAGACCTGCCACACCGGATGATACATATCGAGCCAAAGGTTTTAATCCTAACTGATCTGCTTTTTCACGGCTCATCAAAAGTAATGCAGAAGCTCCATCGTTGACTCCAGACGCATTTCCCGCTGTGACGCTTCCGTTTTTAAACAACGGTTTAAGCGTACCAAGCTTTTCGAGCGACGTTTCAGGACGAGGGTGTTCATCTTCTGTAACCCACGTTTCGTTTCCTTTTCGGTCTACTACTCTTACAGGAACAATTTCTTCTTTAAAACGGTTCTGTCCGATAGCTTCTTTTGCTTTCTGCTGAGAATCATAAGCGAATTGATCTTGTTCTTCTCTTGTAATTCCATATTTCTTCGCTACGTTCTCTGCTGTTTCAGGCATAGAATCTGTTCCGAACTTTTCATGCAAAAGCGGATTAATAAAGCGCCATCCGATCGTCGTATCAAACATTTTCATATCGCCACGAGGATAGTCGACTTCAGGCTTCCCCATTACGAGTGGTGCACGTGTCATACTCTCCGTTCCACCGGCGATGAAGATATCTCCTTCACCAGCCAAGATGGCTCTAGCACCGTAGATGACCGCATCCATACCAGATCCGCATAAACGGTTGATCGTCGTTCCGCCTACCTCTACAGGAAGTCCCGCGAGTAAAGCTGACATTCTTGCCACATTACGATTATCTTCTCCCGCTCCGTTTGCGTTTCCGAATATCACTTCTTCAATCTCGTTGACAGGAAGTTCAGGGTTTCTTTCCACAAGCGCTTTGATCACCACTGCACCAAGATCATCAGGCCGAACCGTTTTTAGTCCACCTTTATATCTTCCTATAGGCGTACGAACAGCATCAACGATGACAACCTCTCTCATCACTTTTTCACCCCGTTATCTTCCGTGGTATAGTCGTATACCCCTTTACCTGACTTTCGGCCAAGTCTACCCGCCTTAACATACTTGACTAAAAGTGGTGCCGGACGATATTTTTCACCTAACGTTTTATGAAGGTAGTTCAGGTTGTTTAAGCGTGTATCTAATCCTACTAAATCGCCAAGTTCAAAAGGTCCCATCGGAAAATTCAAGCCCAGTTTAATCGCTTTGTCGATGTCTTCTGGCGTTCCTACGCCTTCTTGCAGCATATAGAACGCTTCATTCCCAATCATAGCTGAAATCCGGCTTGTAACGAATCCTGGGAACTCGTTAACCGTTACGGTTTCTTTCCCCATCTTCACAGCAGCTTCTTTCGCGAGCTCGACCGTTTCATCGTTTGTTTCATGCCCGCGAACGATCTCAACGAGTGGCATTCTATGCACCGGGTTAAAGAAATGCATGGCGATTACTTTTTCAGGACGTTTAGTAAAAGATCCTATCTCAGTTGGACTCATCGTAGAAGTGTTTGTCGCAAGCACGCAATGTTCAGGTGCTGAACGGTCTAGTTCTTCAAAAACAGCACGCTTGATCTCTATGTTTTCTGGAACAGCTTCAATCACTAAGTCTGCACCGCTAACGGCCGCTGAGAGATTTGTAGCATACGAAAGTCTCGCTTGCGCTTCTTCAGCCACACTTTGTGATAACTTTCCGCGAGATACTGCTTTTGAAAAAATAGAATCGATCTCTTTTTTTGCATTTTCAAGTTGTTCTTCTTTTACATCAACGAGTTGAACATCAAAACCGCCGACTGCGCTCACGTAGGCGATTCCTCTTCCCATCACACCAGATCCGATGACTACAGCATTTTGTAACAATAGTCTCTCCTGCCTTTCTTTTAAACAAATGTTTAACGTTTTGTATGCAATACTGCTTTTGAAGGAGGTTAATTTCCGCTGCAAGGCTCGCTTTCCGCAGGGTGTGCGGTGAGCCCATTCGCCGCTTTGCGTCATTGAACGGTCTCACCTGTCTAGCTACAGCTCCTAGCCCCTCGAGGTCATAAGTTAAATGGTACACGAAGGCAAAGAGCGCCTTCCCTACCCATTTTCCTTATGCTTATCAGGGCTGTACAGTCGCTTCCGCATTTCAATAGTCCCACTCATCCTGCAGGAGTCTCGCCTTTCCGCTCCAATTAACTATTCAATGAAGTAGTAATTCAAATCTCTTTGCAGCAAATTCTTGTATAAAAAGCGAGCACTAAGGCTCGCTTTTGTTTTGTTCTTTACTAAATAAATTACTGACAGAAAAGCTTTAAAACCTTCTGTTAAAGGTGATTGTAGTGGAAGATGCGAGACTCCTGCGGGACAGGCCGGCAGGTGAGACACTTAAGAGTGAAACACTTCAAATGTGGCTCACCGCCTGCCCCGCGGAAAGCGAGCATCTGAAACGGAAATCAACTCTCCCACAAGCAACAAAGCTTAAATAACAGTTATTTTGTTTTTACAGATTAAAAGGATTCAACGGACGTGATCCTGTGTAGGACACGACACTCTTTGTTTCTGAATAAAGATCAAGTGTCTCGATGCATAGCTCGCGGCCGAAACCTGATTGCTTGTAGCCTCCGAACGGTGTTCCTGGGAATGCAGAGAACGGTGAGTTTATCATGATCGTTCCAGCTTGGATCATACCCGCTACACGTGTTGCCTTTGCGTGATCCTTCGTCCAAATTGCTGCTGCAAGACCGAAGTCAGTATTGTTTGCAAGTTTCACAGCCTCTTTTTCGTCTTTAAACGTAGAGACAACAACAACAGGTCCGAAGATTTCTTCTTTAACTACTTTCATTTCTTCATTTACGTCTGTAATGATCGTCGGAAGATACCAATGACCGTTTTCATATCCGTCGACTTTTGCACGTCCGCCACCTAAAAGGATAGTTGCTCCTTCTTCTTCAGCAGATTTTACGTAGCCGTCGATCACTTCAAGCTGGCGATCTGAAATAATCGCTCCAACATGCGTACCTTGATCGAGTGGATTACCTAGTACAAGCTTCTTCGCTTTTTCAACGAACTTTTCCATGAACGCGTCATAGATACTTTCCTCAATGTACAAGCGAGATCGTGCTTCACAGGATTGCCCTGTATTGTAGAAAATACCGAATAATGAGCCGTCCACTGCTGCATCAAGATCCGTATCGGCAAAAACTAAGTTAGGTGATTTTCCACCAAGTTCAAGCGTTACACGTTTTAACGTTTGAGACGCCTTAGCCATGATGTCTTTTCCTGTTCCTGTCTCACCAGTAAACGCTACTTTATCAACACCTTCGTGTTCAGCAAGGTATGAACCAACCGTAGCTCCGTCACCTGTAATGATGTTTACAACACCTTCAGGAACACCCGCTTCATGACAGATCTCCGTCATAACGATCGCTGTTAAAGGCGTTAAACTAGCAGGCTTTAAGATGACAGAACAGCCCGTTGCGATTGCTGGTGCGATCTTCCACGCTGCCATCATCATCGGGTAGTTCCAAGGAATAATCTGTGCACAAACGCCTAGAGGCTCTTTTAGCGTGTAGTTCATGAATGGTCCTGGCATAGGGTTCACAGCACCGCGGTGGCTTACAATCGCACCTGCGTAGAACTCAAAGTCTTCAATCGCTTGCATGACTTGCCCTTGTGCAGCACTTAAAGATTTTCCACTGTTCAAAATTTCAAGCTCAACAAGTTCGTTATAACGAGAACGCATGATGCTAGCGATCTTGTTCATCGTGCGAGAACGCTTGTTTACAGGAGAGCGCTTCCATTTTCCTGTTTCAAAAGCTGTTCTTGCAGCCTTTACAGCAGAATCCACATCAGCTTTTGTTGCTTTTGCAACTTTCGCTAACGGTTCACCTGTTGCCGGGTTATATGTAACAAAGTATTCTCCCTCAGATCCACCAACACTTTGTCCGCCTATCACCATTTCATATACGTCACGTTTTACCGCTTTAACTTCTGTCTTTGTGCTCATGTTCTCCACTCCTTTTAATCTAGATGTCTATTTTCCTGTGAATGCTGGTTTTCTCTTTTCTATAAATGCATGCAGACCTTCTTGATGATCCGCTGACTCACCAGCAATTTTTTGCGCTTGTGCTTCATATTCCAGCACTTCGTTCAGATCACTTTCCCAGCTTTTATTCATATAGCGTTTGATGAGACCGATTGCTTTGGTTGGCATGTTTGCAAGTTTCTCAGCGAACGTTTCCACTTCAAGCATGAACTCTTCTTCGCTTACATTTTTTGTTACAAGACCAAACTCTTTAGCCTGCTGAGCGGTGATCTTCTCACCTAACACAGCTAACTCCATCGCTTTTGCATGACCTACTAATCGAGGCAAGAAGTACAGATTTCCAGAGTCAGGTACGAGACCAACATGAATGAACGCTTCTATGAAGCTCGCTTTCTCACTTGCGATACGGAAGTCACAAGCTAGAGCGAGACTCATTCCTGCACCAGCTGCAACACCGTTCACGGCTGCGATTACAGGCTTCTCCATGGCAACTAATGCTTGCACCATCGGATTGTATCCTTTTCTCAGAACATCGCCATAATCAGCGCCCTCTGGTGAACCTGTTAAGTCTTGACCTGAACAGAATGCACGCCCGGCGCCCGTTATAACAACAGCTCTTACATTGCTGTCTTTGTTTGCTTCTTTAATCGCTGAAACCATTTCCTTATGCATGAGTGATGTGAATGCATTGAGTTTATCCGGACGATTTAAAGTAATCCAAGCCGTTTTTCCTCTTGTTTCGTAGCTGATCGTTTCAAACATGTTCATATCCCCTCTACTTCCCTTTAAATTCGGCTGGACGCTTTTCAACGAAAGCCTTCATGCCTTCTTTTTGATCCTGAGACGAGAATAATAGATAAAAGTTTTTACGTTCGAACTGCATGCCTTCGTGTGTGGAATAATCAATAGACTTATAAACAGTCTCTTTTATTAAACGAGTAGATAAAGGTGCTCTAGAAGCTACAATCTTCGCATACTTTTTTGCCTCGTCCACGACAAGTTCAGGTGCGATGACACGGTTGATCACTCCGTATTGAAGAGCTTCATCAGCTGTCATCGGATCACCGAGCCATAGCCACTCGAGCGCTTTTTTCTGACCCATCAGCTTTGTAAGTTTTACAGTGCCACCAGCACCTGGCATCACACCAAGTTTGATCTCAGGAAATCCGAACTGTGCATTTTCTGCTGCGAAGAGGATGTCTGCGCATAACGCTAGTTCAAAACCTCCACCAAAGCAGTAACCGTTGACGGCACCAATGATCGGCTTTTTGATCGTTGCGAGACGATCCCATTCTTTAAACTGGTTTAATAGTTCAAGAGAGACCGCTGTATCTTCTTTCATCTCATCAATGTCAGCACCGGCTGCAAATGCACGCTCACTGCCTGTTAAAACAATTGCTTTCACCTCATCATTACGGTCGAAGCTTTCAAAAGCATCTAATAGTTCCGTAACCATCGGCCTGTTGATCGCGTTTAACACGCGCGGCCTGTTTAATTGAATAGAGGCTATCCCATCTTCAATAGAGGTTAGAATTGTTTCGTAATTACTCATTGATTTCCTCACCGATCATGAGCGTTACAAGTTCAGCTGCAAAGCTCATCAAGTCTTTTCCAGAAGCTTTACCTTCATCAGACTTCATCGCTGCTTTAAGAGCATCATGATCGTCATAGTACATTTCACAAAGAATGTGATAGTCGCTTTTCCCCATCGGCGAGCCTACGATTTTCGTTACTTCCATTTTGCGAAGTCCAGGAATCTTCTTCGTGATCTCAGTATGATGTCCAAAATAGTGGTCGTCGAACTGCTCCAAGTTTTCCGGTGTTTTGTAAAGTGCGATTAGTTTTACCATGTGTGTTTCCTCCCTATTTTTAAACTCATCATTTTTCTTATCCCATATCAGCAACAGGTTTCATCGCTTCAAACGGGTTCTTGCACGACTTGCAATATAGGATACTTCTGCAGGCTGTTGGTCCAAAGATGTTTTCCATCGTTACGTATGTTGATCCACAATACGGACAATCGATCTCCCAAGGCTCACCCATCACATGGTTCGCTGGTGGAGGTGAGATGCCAAACTCTTTTAACCTCTCTCGTCCCTCTGGTGTAATCCGGTCTGTTGTCCACGATGGTGTAAATACAAATTTCACTTCTGCTGAAGTAATTCCTTCTACATTTTCAATCGCTTTTTTAATATCTCGTTCGATGATGTGAAGAGCTGGACAGCCAGAGAACGTAGGCAGAACAGAAATCCTTACCCTATCATCTGTCACGTCAACTTCGTGCACCATCCCGAGATCCAATATACTGACAGAGGCGATTTCAGGATCTTTTACATCCCCAAGCGCGTCCATCACACTATCAGTCATGCTGCTTTTTAATTCGGACACGGGGTTCATCTCCTTTCTAAATCGTCTTACCAGCCAGTTGCAGGATTTGTTGCATAAACTTCAGAAAGTGTTGCAGTTGCTTGCTTCAAGTCTTCCGTGTGTACTCCGTTTCGACCATTGCCTCTTTCCATGCGAGGTTCCCCAGGATAAGATGCACCTACTTCTTTTAAGACAGCCTCAATCTTGTTGTTCCATCTCTTCTTCATTACGTTCTCATCATCGATGAAGTTCGCCTTTACGATATCTTCATAATACGGTCCGAGCGTAAGAACGCCGCCAAAGTCTTTCCAAACCTTTTGGATGGCTGCTGTCATTCGAAGGGTCGCTTCATCTGTACTGGTCATAAGCTGCTTGAACCAAATCTCCCAATGCATCAGATGGTAATACTGTTCTGTCATGATTTTACGTGCTGCTTCTGCCAAAGGTTCATAGGAAGAGTGGCGCAATGAATCTAGACGTATATGTTTGTGTACAGCGTAAAAGTAGTTGCGTACGACAGTGAACGCCCAGTCGTAATCTGGTTCTTTTAAGTACGTTCCAGGTCCGTTCACTTCTTCTAAGATGATGGCATTTCGAAACAGATCAGGTGATCGCAGGTGAGCAATCCTGTCTGCTTCTCCTTCTTCAAGATTTTCGAGTAGGTTATAGTACAAATTCGCATGCCCCATCATGTCTTGTGAGATGGATGAGAATGCAACATCCTCTTCAATATGCGGTGCTAGACCAAGCCACTCCGATCCGCGAAACGCAAGAAGAAAATCATCGTCTGCAAGCTGATAGAGAAGCTCGATCAATGCTTTCTTTTCTTTTGGTTTTAACGTTTCTTGTGTCATGAATTGTCTCCCCTTCCGCCAAGGATGTGCTGTTCGGTAAACTGCTCCTGATTATAGTCGCGCCACTTCTTCTTTAGATAGCCGTACCCTTTTGTTTCTCTATATTGTTTATCGAGACGTTTTAGCATCTCTCTTTCGTCTTGGTTAAGTCCCCTGATGTTCTCTCTTTTCACAACCCAGATGTCGGCGACCGTTTCTCTTCTGAAAAAGTTCTCTTTTGCCATGATGAGCGCCATATCTGCGTTTGGTGCTAAAAGGCTGAAGCTATGCTGAAACGGAGATTTATCTGTTTTTTTGCTGAATACTTCATACACGTTGTAAAACTCATTTGTTGATTCGTTCACCTTTGTTTCTCTCCTTTCCGCTGTTAGTTCGCCTTTTTAGCAGCGAGTGCCGCGCGTACCCACTCGTTATTTTTGTATGAGCGGCGACGAAGATCTAAACGATTCTGTGATTGTGGTCCGTTACCTGAAACAATCTGTTTGAACTTGCTCCAGTCAGCGTCCTTATAGATCCACATCTGGCTGTCTTCATCAAAACGGATCGTATCATCTGGAATCGTTAGCCCAAGCGACCAAATACGCGGAATATATTTTGTGAAGAACTCTTGTCTAAGGTCCTCGTTTGTTTTTGTACGGATCTTATACATGATGTTCTTATCAGCGTTTGAATTTCCGGTTTCTTTTGCTGACTTTGGTCCGAAGAACATGATCAGTGATTCCCACCAGCGGTTTAACGAATCCTGCAGCATTTCACGCTGTTCCGGCGTTCCTTCTGCCATCGCTAAAATGATGCTCTCACCATGTTGCGCGTGGAAAACTTCCTCCGCACAGATACGCTTTAACGCCCTGGCGTATGGCCCATAAGAAGAATCAAGCATCATGCTCTGAGAGATGATTGCCGCCCCGTCCACAAGCCAAGCGATAATTCCCGCATCACCCCAAGTTGGAGCATCCATATGAAACACGTTATGAAATTTTAATTTACCTGAAAAAAGATCTTCCATGATGTCGTGGCGGTTCTTGCCAAGAGGGGCCATCAAATCTTCTGCCACACGAAGCAAGAGCTGTCCATGTCCCATCTCATCCTGAACCTTAGCCATGATCGCAAGTTTGCGGTGAAGAGAAGGCGCTTTAGGTACCCACTCTTTCTCTGGAAGCGCTCCCATAATTTCAGAAATGCCATGCATCGAAATCAAACGAATCAGCTGCAAGCGATAATCTTCCGGCATCCAGTCATCCGGTTCGATCTTTTCACCGGCGTTGATCCGATCAAGAAAATGAGTCATCTTCTCTTCTTCACTAAGCTGATTAAAACTCATACCAACTGTCATGTTGTTCCCTCCTATTATATTACGTTTATTTACCGTAATTATAAATTATCGTCATACGATTTAAAAGTAATTATACGCCCATTTTTTTCTGTGTTTTCCTGACGACTCGAATCGCCTTACCTTCAGAACGTGGAATACCTTTTGGTGGATACACTTTAATATTCATGGATACGAGGCATGTGTCTTTAATTTTTTTTGTGATCGTCTTCTTTAACAGGTGCGTCGCCTCATGATCTTCGTCTCCGTTTGTTACAGCATAAAGTTGTTCTGTCATCTCAACATGAAGTTCGATATGTTCTTTTAATCCTTCTGTTAAAATATGAACTTGGTAGTGAGGTACAATATCCTCTATCGAAAGAAGACAATTCTCAATTTCAGAAGGAAACACATTAACTCCACGTACGATAATCATGTCATCGATCCGGCCCTTCACACGGCTCATTCGTATGGAAGTCCTTCCACAGCTGCAAGGTACTCGATTAATGGAAGCAATATCTCCTGTACGATATCGGATGATCGGAAAAGCTTCCTTCGTTAAACTTGTAAACACAAGCTCTCCATACTGACCATCAGGCATTGGTTCGAGGGTGTCAGGATTAATGATCTCAGCTAAAAAATGATCATCCATAATATGAAGGCCATCCTGTGCCTCGTGGCATTCCATCGCAACCCCTGGCCCCATCACTTCGCTCAATCCATAGATATCCATCGCTTTGATACCAAGCTTCTCTTCAAGCGTCGCACGCATCTCTTCAGACCACGGCTCTGCTCCAAATATTCCATATTCTATCGAAGTCGCTTTCGGATCTTTTCCTAGCTCCTCCATCTTTTCAGCAATGGTTAAAATATAAGAAGGTGTTCCGCATATCACCTGAGGTTTAAAGTCTTCGATCAAAAGGATTTGCCGTTCTGTATTTCCGCCTGAAACAGGAACTGTAATCATCCCCAGCCGCTCAGATCCGATATGGAGTCCGAGTCCACCTGTAAATAGACCATAGCCATATGCATTATGAAGGACATGACCAGGTTCTCCACCTGCAATGGCAATAGAACGCGCTACCATGTTGCTCCACCTATCAATGTCACCTTCTGTATAGCCAACCACTGTCGGTTTACCGCTCGTTCCAGAAGAGGCATGCAGTCGGACAAGGTGATCGTTCGGAACAGCAAAAAGACCAAAAGGATAATGATCGCGAAGATCTTTTTTTACGGTAAAAGGAAGTTTTTGAAGATCTTCTAATGTATCAATTGAAGAGGGATGAATTCCTTTTTCGTCAAAAGCATTTTTGTAAAAAGAGACATTCTCATATACGTTGTGTACCGTCTGCTTTAACCGATGAAGCTGAAGCTCTTCTTTTTCATCACGACTCATACATTCCACTTGTGGATGGAGGATCATTCTTTCATCTCCCTTTATAATATGTAAGCGATTACAATTGAGATTAAAAAAATATGACGTTTTTGTACCGTTATCTAATTATTGTGTGATGTATTTGGTTTCAGCTTATCATTTATAATAATTTTCTGTCAAATGATTTTGAGTGCTGAAACAGTCGTTTAGACACGACCAGCACTTTATACTTTTCTGAAGACACGCTCATTGTGTCACAAGAAAAGTGTAAAGTGACCTCGAGGGGCTGGTCTTTGAAGCTGGACTGATTTTGAGTGCTGAAACAGTCGTTTAGACACGCAACTTTTGGATGAGTTGTTGAAGACTTATAAATTGTCTTTGAGGACTTATAAAAAAATTTGAAGACTTATAAATTTTTTTGAAGACTTATAAATGAAAATGAAGACTTATAAACGATATAAACAAACAAAAACCGCCCATGAAAAGGCGGTTTTCTTCCTAATATAATAGATCAAGAAACTCCTGACGCGTTACATTTCCGAAATAGTGGCTTAAATCTAGATCCTTAAGCACTTCCTCGATCGCCTCGCGGTCATAACGTACACCGTTCAGCTTGTTTTCAATATCTGATACGTCACCTACACCAAAGAAATCACCAAAGATCTTACTTTCTTGAATGATTCCTTTAACGATGTGCAGACGGATATCAACAGAACCTGCTGCAAATCGGTTCGAAAGTTCCACATTGAACTTCGGAGATTTTCCGTAGTTCCAATCCCAGTTGGCATAACGCTCTCTTGAGATTTTGCGGATCTCTTCCCAGTCCTTTTCGGTCAATTCGTATTTTGGCACAGAATCCAACTCTTCGAATAAATACGCAAGAAGGGTCTGTTTGAACTCTTCCATCGTCATATCTTCATCCAAGTGCTCACGGATATTGGTTACTCGGCTGCGGATGGATTTGATTCCTTTTGACTCGATCTTGTCCATACGTACATTTAGAGCAGAAACTACATTTTCGATCTCAGAATCAAATAGCAAAGTTCCGTGGCTAAACATACGGCCTTTTGTAGAAAACTGTGCGTTTCCGGAAATTTTCTTACCGTCAGCCAAAATATCGTTTCGTCCGCTTAATTCAGCGTTCACACCGAGTTTTTTCAGTGCTTTTACAACAGGATCGGTAAACTTCTTGAAATCATGAAACGAATTACCGTCATCTTTCGTGATGAAACTGAAGTTTAAGTTTCCGAGGTCATGATACACCGCACCGCCACCAGATAAACGACGAACCACGTGAATCCCTTCATCTCGAACATAGTCCGCGTTGATCTCTTCAACGGTATTCTGGTTCTTACCGATGATGATCGATGGTTCATTTATATAAAAAAGCAAATACGTTTCATTGATGTCTAAATGTTTTAAAGCGAACTCTTCTATTGCTAGATTCACTCTTGGGTCTGTAATATTTTCATTATCAATAAAAAGCATATTTCTCTCCTCTTTCAGTCCCTATCTTTAAGCTCCCCACGTCCAGCCGGAAGAGGCAAGCTCCACTTTATTGTTATACACCTCTTTTGCCTCTGTGACAAGCTGTGATAACTGACCAAAATGAGGAAGGTGAGAAAGAAGCAGTTCACGAGCTTCGGACTCATGTGCTAGCTTGCCGCAATCCTCTGATGTCATGTGGCCTGGGCCGCTTCCATCCATTCCTTTGTAAAAGTTGCATTCTGCGATTAACAAGTCCGCATATCGGCTGAACGGAACGAGTTCAGGAATGAGCGCAGTATCTGCCGTATATACGATGGTATGTTTTCCGTCTGTAATGCGCATCGCATAGCAAACCGCAGCATGCTTTGTCAGTTGAAACGTAATCGTAAAAGGGCCGACCTTCAACACTTCATCTGGATGATAAGGAATTCCCTTTGTGGTAGTCCCGTGCGTGAGAGAGCGAAAACCATCTTGATCCTTATCGTGGCCATAGATCGGAAGTGGCTGTATTCCTTTTTGTAAAAACGACTGGATGAGACGACTGTATTGAAGAACACCTACATCAGCTACATGATCTGCGTGATAATGCGATAAAACGACCGCATCTAATTTTTCTGGCTTTATATACTTTTGAAGTTGTGAGAGAACGCCGCTTCCACAATCGATGAGCAGATTGAATCCCCCACTCTGAAGAAGATATCCCGATGTGGCTTCTCCCACTCCTGGATAACCACCCCAATATCCGATGACCGTTAGTTTCATAACTCTAGCCCTCCGCCTTTTTATTTACTAGTTTACACAATGCCCGACTCTTTACACTAGTTTTTGCGTTTAAGAGCATCTAGTACTTTTACTAAAACGGGGTTGTTTTTATGTTCTACTTTATATGCGGCATAGATTGTGTTTTCTGTGGTTAGTTCAGGAAATAATACCTTCACACGTTTTTCTAGTAATGATTTTTCAAAAAGATAAGTGGGAAGTATGCTCATTCCTAACCCATTTTCGATGCCCTCTAAGATCGATCTTAGATCAGGTATCACGTGGCAAGGTTGAAAGTCTGGTCGCTTTTTGAAATGATCACGCCAATACCTTCTTATGATAGGAAGTTCTAATCCATAGCTCAGCCAGTTCTTTTTGTTCAGCCACGCCTCTATTTCAGCAGTACTTTCTGCACTCGTTTCATAGGTTGGTGGTCCCACAGCAACAAATACTTCATCTTCAAGTTTTTGAAATTCAATTCCTTGCTGTTGCATTTTTTGAGTCGTCAGAATAAGATCCACTTCATCCTTCTCTAACTTTTCTAGTAACGTACCCGCCACTCCAAACTGAGATAAAAAACGAATATCTAAATCTCGGATTTTAGGAAGAGTTCGTATCGTAAAATATTCTACAGGCGAACCGATTCGGATAACAGGTGCACGTCCATTGCCAGATGAACTATGAAGCATTTGAAGTGTCGTATTTTCCAAGTTCTCAATGAGCGGAACAATTTTTGTATACAGTTCTTTGCCTTTATCCGTTGGTACCATTTTACGGGGAGCACGAATAAATAGAGGCTCTCCTATTTCTGCTTCTAAAGCTGCTAGATGCTGGCTCATAGCAGGCTGTGTTAAGATTCTAGCTTTTGCAGCAGCAGAAACAGAACGGTGTTTGTAGATGCTGATGAAACTTCTGTACCATTCAAAATCAATCATAAAAATCGCCCCCCCTTCTAAAGAATCAACATAAAAAACTGCACCGATCCGGATGAGGCACGATGCAGAATTTTATCCTATAGATCAATGATGTTTAAGCGGTATACTTCTCTTTCCTGAACAAGTGTTTCTATGTTTTTTCGATAATTTTTATAATGGTCGGATTCGATATGCCTGTTGAGAGCATCTTCATCACGCCAGTTTTCATAAAACACAAAAGTCTCAGGGTTCTCAGTAGATTCGTGAAGTGTATAGCTGATACATCCTTCTTCTTTCCTTGATGCTTGTACAACCTTAATCAATTCTTCGCGCAAACTTTCCGCTTTACCTGGTTTTGCTTTGAGTATTGCGTTAATGGTAATAGCCAAAAAATCATCTCCTTAAACAATCTTACAAACAATCTTGCCTTTAACATGTCTCTCTGAAAGCTTTTCAAGAGTTTCAGGTACTTCTTCTAGTGAAATCACTTGTTCTAGTAAAGAAGAAACTTTCTTATCTGCTACAAGCGCCAACAGCTCGTCACCCATTTTTGCTAAGTCGCGCTCAGCCACCTCGTCATGGTTATGATGAATGGCGTTTAATGCTACCTCATGAAAAGAGATTACACGTGTAAATGGTTTTACCTTTGTATAATCAGGAGCGCCAGCAATATGTGCAATGTGACCGTTGTATGCGATTAAGTCGAGTGATGCAGTTGCATTGTCTCTAGAGACTGTATCTAGAACTGCATCAACACCTCTACCGTTTGTAAAAGCCATCACTTTTTCCTTAACGTCGTCTTCCTTATAGTCGATCACAAGATCTGCTCCTAAAGAACGAACGTACTCATGGTTGTGAGATGAAGCAGTAGAGATCACCGTTTTCCCTGCATGTTTTGCAAGCTGAACCGCAAACCCACCTACACCACCCGCACCTGCATGGATCAAAATCGTATCGATTGAAGACATAGGCAATTTTCTAAACAGAGCCTGATAAGCTGTATAGCCTGCTGTTGGAAGAGCAGCTGCTTCTTCAAATGATAGAGAATCTGGAATACGTGAGATGGTATGTGCTGTTGTTACTCCATATTCAGCGTATGCCCCTTTTTTGTTAAAATCTCCGTGATACACAACACGATCACCGATCTTCCAATCCGTTACACCTTCTCCAACTTCATGTATGGTACCTGCCGCATCAAGCCCTAAAATGTGAGGATACGTCCAGTTCGGATTTCCTCCAGTTGCCGTTTTATAATCGACAGGATTTAGGCCAGCCGCATGAATTTTTACTACTACCTCTCCATTTCCTGCAGTTGGCATGTCTATTTCTTCTACCTTCATTTCTTTCCATTGATTGAGATCTTTCAAAAGTAATGCTTTCATCCGAAATTCTCCTCTCCCATATTCCTTTTCAATGTTCACAAAAAATAAAGCCTGCAAACCTTTTATTATAAAGGTCTGCAGGTTCACCTATAATTATGCTAACTGTTTTAGAACTTCTTTAGCCACAGAAACTGTAGATTGTGGATTTTGACCCGTAATGAGTTGTCCATCTCTTTGGACATGATCTGACCAATTTTCAGCAGCGACAAATTGTGCACCTAGTTCACGCATGCGTGTTTCTAACAAGAACGGCATATATTGATCAAGCGTTGTTGCTACTTCTTCAGCATCTGTAAAAGCAGTCACTTTTTTTCCAGATACCAACGGAGTACCGTCAGAAAGTTTCACACCTACTAGACCTGCTGGACCATGACATACCGCTGCTACTACTTTATTTTGCTCATAAAGGTCGCGGATGATTTCTTGCAGTTTTGTGTTTTCTGGAAGGTCAAACATGGTTCCATGTCCGCCTGGCAAGAAGACGGCATCAAAACCATCAAGGTCTTTGATTTCTTCTAATTTTAATGTGTTTTCAAGATATTTGGCTGTGTCTAGTATCTCTTGAGGCACTTCACCCTCTAAGCTGCGGTCATCTACAGGAGCTTTTCCACCTTTAGGACTTGCAACAGTAATAGTATGACCCGCTTTGGCGAACTCCACATAGGCTTCACCAAATTCAGAAAGCCATAATCCTGTTGAATGTTCGTTGTTCATGTTATCAGCCGTAGTTACGACCATTAATATATGTTTAGACATCGTCTAATTCCTCCTAACAAAAAGTAAGTTATTACTCTAACAATACCTATTGTAGACTTCCAAAACCCATAATACAAATTAGAAAATATAACCCTATCTATAAATATATTTATTAATAAAGAATGAACATCTTGAAAAGATGACATGAGAAAAACCCCCGCTTTTTTGCGAGGGTTTACATACCAAGCTACTCTTTTACCGCACCTGAAGTTAACCCAGACACGATTCGGCGTTGGAAAAGCAGTACCATGATTACAAGCGGCACCGTTACGATAACAGTCGCGGCTGTAACCTCTCCCCAAGGAATCGTGAACTGTCCTTCAAACATTGCGATTCCGACCGGAACCGTTTTGAACTCATCATCTGTATTGATTGTTAACGCGAACAGAAACTCGTTCCATGCTGATATGAATACCAGAATCGCTGTTGTGAAAATTCCTGGTATCGCAAGCGGCAAGATCACACGCCAATACGTTTGCATAGGTGATGCCCCGTCCATTTTTGCTGCTTCTTCAAGATCAAACGGGATCTTTCGGAAGAACGTGACAAGAAGCCAAATCGATAATGGCAACGTAAATGTTGTGTACGGAATGATCAAACCAAGATAACTGTTCGTTAATCCAAGATTTTTCAAAACAATGTAGATAGGTGAGATCGTTGCGATCTGCGGAAACATGGATACCGATAACACTAATCCAAGGATAACTGTTTTTCCTTTAAAGTTTAATCGTGCGATCGCATAAGCCGCAAAGCTGGCTACAAGGACTGCGTACACAGTAGTAATCGTCGACACGACTAAGCTGTTCCATAAATATTTTAAAAATGGATAGTTAACAAATACAGATTCATAGTTCTCACCTGTCATGTTATTTGTAAACGGTATGAACGCACGATCACCAAACAGCTCAGCAACCGGTTTGATTGAACTTGCCAGTACCCATAAAAACGGAAACATGACAAGGAAGACAAACAATGTTAAGAATACGTAAAACATTGAGCCTGCTTTTTTGTTCATTTCCTATTCACTCCTTTATCTGTACCGTTTTTATCTATCATTTAAAAGGTCTCGTCCAAGGAACTTGATATAGATCATCGAGATAATCGCTACACAGACAAAGACAATAACCGACAGCGCCGAACCTTCACCGAAATTAGTCTGTGCAAACATGACTTTGTAAGCAAGGATCGATATCGTTTCCGTAGAGTTTGCTGGACCTCCACCTGTGAGTACATAGATTAAGTCGAACACACGGAACGCATCTAGTGTACGGAACAACAAGGCAACGAGGATGCTAGACTTTAATAGAGGCAGTGTGATCTTTAAGAACTGTTTCCACTTGTTTGCTCCGTCGATTGCTGCTGCTTCATACAATGAACTCGGAATCGTTTGAAGCCCCGCTAATAACAAGAGTGCCATATACGGCGTCGTTTTCCATACGTCTGCGAAAATGACGGCAAACATAGCGCCCGTGCTTGTTGTGAGCATATCCGTCATCTGATCAAACAATCCGATTTCTGCAAAAGCTTTGGCTACGATTCCATTTTGACCATCATATAGATACTTCCACATGAATGCTGAAACAGCAGTTGGGATCGCCCATGGAATGAGGATGGTTGCTCTGACGAGTCCTCTACCAAAGAAAGCTTTGTTGATAAGCAATGCGATCGCGAGTCCGATGACGAGCTCTGCAAAAACAGAGATTACCGTAAAGACGGTCGTATTCTGAATCGCCTTCCACATGCGGCTATCTGTTAGATTTTCTTTATAGTGCTTCAATCCGATAAAGTTTGGTGTGATGACTGAATCCTTTAATGATGATGAAAGTCCGATCACGTCTTCCGGGTTTTTCAGTTCACTCTTTAACTCTCTAAGTTGTTCGGAAGCATCTGTTACAGCTTTCTCTAGATCGAGCGCTACCTCTTTGTCCAAATCAGAAACAGCGAGCTCTTCACTGATTGGCTCCATCACGGTTAGCTTCTCATCTATTTCGTCATACTTGCTACTCAATTCTCCATCAGCTTTTAATTCTGAATCCACTTTTTCAAGATTTGTTTTAATCGCTTCAAGCTCTGATTTTGTTTTTCCTGTTGCTTCATCTAATTCATCTTCTAGTGAACTGATCAAGAAAGGATAGTTATCTAGATAGGTTTGCAGATTCACTTTATACGACACATACGCTTCAGATTTTGCAGGATTGTTCAGTCGTAGATCAAACATGCTGTAATAGAAAGATTGAAATACTGGCCAAATGGCAATGATTAAGATCAAGATCATCGACGGGGCGATCAGCATGTAGCCTAGCGAACGGTCAGAACGCTTTTTCTTCGCCTTTTGTTTAGTTTTTACTGCTATCGGCTTTTGGTTGTTAGGCATTAAATCAGGTTTCAAACATGTCAGC
Organism: Fictibacillus sp. 18YEL24; assembly: GCF_015903855.1. Taxonomy (GTDB): domain Bacteria; phylum Bacillota; class Bacilli; order Bacillales; family Fictibacillaceae; genus Fictibacillus; species Fictibacillus phosphorivorans_C. The sequence continues at coordinate 64,733 of NZ_JACZDT010000003.1, read as the reverse complement.
TCCTTACTATTCGAATGCAATCGACGGACGGGCGCTGTTACGTCCATCCATTTCACTCTTTGTGTGTGGAATCGATACCAATTATAAAAGTAAGGGGAGCCTCTCTAAGAGAAAGGCATACCCCTTATCCATTTACGTTTCTTACTTTACTAGTTTTGCAGAGATTTCTTTTTGCATGTTTTTAGCTGCTTGTTCTGGTGTGATCTTTTTCGCTACAGCTTGAGAAACTTGTACTTGAATGATGTCAGAGATCTCAGGGTAGTTCGGTGCTACCGGGCGAGATACTGCTGCTTCAAGTGCGTTTACAAAACCTTCTTCTTTAAAGTATGGGTTTGCATCTAAAATTTCTTGGTCTTCATAAAGAGAAAGAATCGTTGGCGCGTGTCCACCTTTGATCGCGTCGATCTTTTGTCCTTCTTTACCAGCCATAAAGCTTAAGAATTTCCAAGCTTCTTCAGGGTGTTTCGTGTTTTTGTTGATACCAGCCATCCAGCCGCCAAGTGCTGCTGCAGAACCTGCATCACCTGCTGGAAGTGGAGCTACTCCAACTTTACCTGCGATCTTAGATTGCTTCTCATCATTTGCTAATGCGAATTGATATGGCCAGTTACGAATCAGACCTGCTTGTCCGTTGATGAATGCTGTATGTGACTCTGGCTCGGCAAACGTTGTAACGTTTTGCGGAACAACATCAGAGTTTGCGACTTCTACAAGCTTAGCAATTCCTTTGATCGCTTCTGGAGAGTCAACTTTAACATCACCATTTTCGTCGATGATCTGACCACCGTATGATGCGATAAATTCAACCGCGTTACATACAAGACCTTCGTATTGCTTCGCTTGCATTAAGTAACCAAACTGTGTTCCACCTTGCCCCTTCGTTTCCTTCGCTTTCGCTAAAAGCTCATCCCACGTCTTTGGAACAGAACCTGCATCAACTAAGTCTGTGCGATAGAAAAGCATTCCTGCATCAATAAACTTAGGAAGAGCCCATTGCTTTCCTTTAAATTTAGATGCCGTGATCGCACCTTGGTTATAATCATCTGGGTTAATACCATCTTTTTCCATAAAACGGTCTAAAGGCATCAAGAATCCTGCTTGTGCAAATTCTGCCGGCCAGATTACGTCTAGATCGATAACGTCGATCTCATCTGAGTTAGCGTTGAACGCTGTCACATAAGCGTCATGCTGTTTGCCCGTATCAGCAGGCATCTCTTTAAATTTCACATCAATGTTAGGGTATTTCTTTTCAAAAGCTTCCACCATTGCTGTTGTACCTTGTGTATCATCCTTACCACGTGCATAGACGATCGTTACTTTTTCGTCTTTATCACCGCCGGAATTGTTACTGTTGCTGCTTCCTTCTTCTTTGTCCGAACAAGCTGCAAGTACAAGTGACAACGCTAGTGAAGTAGAAATCACTTTTGAGATTTTCTTAAGCTTCTTCATTGTGTTTCCCCCTAATCTCCTGTTTTGTAAACGATTACATTTCACCACATAAAGTTACGTTGAGGATCGTTTGATCAACTGAAATGGCAGGATTACTTCTTTTCGACTTAAAGGTTTCTTTGCCTGAATAGCTTCTACCATCAAATTCATGGCTTGCTTAGCAATAGTGTCGATCGGCTGTTCGACCGTCGTCAGATCCATTAATGCTGCCAGAGGCTGATTATCAAAGCCGATGATAGCAAGATCCTCTGGTACTTTCCAGCCAGCGTCAAACGCCGCTTTTGCGATACCTGCTGCCACTTCATCACTACCGGTAAAAACCGCTTGCGGCTTATCATCCAGCTCACTCAATTTTTTAAATGCAGCAAAGCCGTCTTGCACACTATAAGCGTTGTAAAAGAACCATTCTTCCTTCATCATGATTCCTGCTTCATCTAGCGCTTGTAAGAATCCGATCTTTCTGTCTTTAGAAACTCTGGAGCTTTTGTGGTTGCCAGTGCAATACCCGATCTTTGTATAGCCTTGATCGATCAAGTGCTTCGTTCCTAGATAGCTTCCTTCTATCTGGTTTAAGTAGACGGAAGGTACTTGAGCAGTGTCTGAGTATTCGTTACAAACAACGATGGGGCCGAACGATAAGTATGGTTCAAACTCACTCCAATCGTTTTCTATGGATGTTAAGATCAGACCATCTACTTGCTTTGTTTTTAAAAGCTCTAAAAAATTCCGCTCTTGCTCTTTCTTATAACGGGTCTGGCACAAAATCAGCTGATAGCCTTTTCTCGCGGCTTCCTTCTCCATCACTTCAACTAGATGACTGAAAAATGGATTCGTGATCCGAGGCACATAGACAGCGATCGTTTCTGTCTGCTGTCGCCTCAATCGTCTTGCTGATGAATTGGGCACATAATTCAGTTCTTGCATCGCCTGTGTTACGAGACGTTTTTTCTCTTCTGTCACATACGGATGTTCATTGATCACCCTAGAGACAGTTGTGCGGGATAATCCTGCTTTCTTCGCCACATCTTGAATGGTTGCCATCAGATTCTCCTCTTAAACAATTGTGGAATCGAATTCATGAAATCGTTTTCATAATCAGAGTATAGTTCACGAAATATTCACAGGTCAATCCTTTTTTTCAGAAAGTTTTGTAATTAAAGATTTCATCGGAAGCAGGAAATACAACGATTCAAACGAACTTATGATAAAATACATACACGATTTTGTTTTTAACGTGAAAGGAGCCGGACCATGATTAAAGTAAAAAATTTAAAAAAGTCCTTTGGTGATCTTGAGGTATTGAAGGATATCAATGCAGAAATAAAAGCACAAGAAGTTGTTTGTGTGATTGGCCCTTCTGGCTCAGGCAAAAGTACATTTCTCCGCTGTATCAATAAACTTGAAGATATAACAGGTGGGCAAGTGATCGTGAACGGAACGGATATCACAGATCCAAAAACGAATATTAATAAAATTAGGGAAGATGTAGGTATGGTTTTTCAGCAGTTTAACCTCTTCCCTCACAAAACCGTCTTAGAAAACGTAACACTTGCTCCTCTTAAAGTGAAAAGCGCCAATAAAGAGGAAGCTCGTGACAAAGCGTTGAAGCTGCTCGCAAAAGTGGGACTGCAAGATAAATCAAACGCCTATCCTTCACAGCTTAGCGGTGGTCAGAAGCAGCGTGTTGCCATCGCCCGCGCACTCGCGATGGACCCGAAGATCATGCTCTTTGATGAACCTACCTCTGCACTTGATCCAGAGATGGTCGGTGAGGTACTGGAGGTAATGAAAGACCTTGCCCGTGAAGGAATGACAATGGTTGTCGTAACGCACGAGATGGGCTTTGCACGAGAAGTTGGTGACCGCGTGATCTTCATGGATGGCGGTTATATCGTGGAAGAGAACGTACCATCTGAATTGTTTGGCAACACACAGCATGAACGCACGAAGTCGTTTTTGAGTAAGGTTTTATAGTGATGGTAGTCGGTTCCTTATTTTTGGGGAACCGGCTTTTTTTTGCTTTTTACGGGATGCGTGATTGTCGAATGGCCTTTATTTTTAATTTTAGACTTAATTGGTCTGGTTTTCAGCTTAATTGGTTGCAGTTACGACTTAATTGGATGCTGTTTCGACTTAATTAGTTAACTTTAAGACTTAATTGAACCTGCTGCCCCCCTCTCAAACCACCCTACATAACAAAAAATGGACCCCCGAAGGAGTCCATTTTTCTATCTTATTTGATCAATCCTTTGCTTTTCAGAAATTCTTGAGCTACTTCACGCGGATCTTCTTTATCAAGGTCCACTTTCGCATTCATTTCTGCCATATCTTCTTCTGAGATCTTCCCTTCAAGCTCATTGAGAACACCTTCAAGCTTGGGATACTCCTTCAACGTATCTTCCCTAACAACAGGTACTGCATAATAAGGTGGGAAGAATTTCTTATCATCTTCCAGCGTCTTTAAATTAAAACGAACGATTCTTCCATCTGTTGTATAAGCTGGAATCGCGTCCACCTTACCTTCTTTTACAGCAGAGTACATCAAGTTCGGATCGAGACTCTTCTTATCCTTAAAGTTAAGTTTGTACGTATCCACAAATGGCGTATAGCCGTCCTCACGTTCAAAGAACTCTGTCGGACCACCGAAAGTAAGCTGGTTCGACTTCGGTGCTAGTTCTGAAATCGACTTCACATTAACTTGTTTCGCCGTATCAGGATTTAACGCTAGCGCATATGTGTTTTCAAAACCGAGTGGCTTTGTCCACTTCAGATTATAGTCTTTCGCATAGCCTTCTTTTACTGCATCATAAATTTCTTCAGGCTTCATACTCGGATCATATTTTTCTTTTAAAATGGTTAGATAGCCTGTTCCTGTGTATTCAACATAAAGATCGATATCGCCTTTCTTGATCGCTTCCGTAAGAATAGGCGTCTCACCAATCGCTTCTTTAACGACTACAGGATAATCCGTTTTGTCTTTGACATACTCAGAAATCACATAAGGGAGGATGTATTGCTCTGTCCACTTCTTACCTGTGATTACAATCGCATCCTCTTCACCGCCACCACGCAGTGCAAAGAAAAGAACGAGTGCAGCGATCGGTAACCCAATAAGGACAGGCAGTTTCCATGAACCACGTTTCTTTGATGCTTTAGGTTCAGTAGCTAACTCAATGCGTCGCAGAATAAAATCAAATACGATGGCAAGTAATGCAGCGGGAATCGCACCTGCTAAAACAAGCTCATTACGAGTAGTAGATAATCCACGATAGATAAGATCACCTAATCCACCTGCTCCAATAAATGCCGCAAGTGTAGCTACACCAATCGTTAATACCGTAGCAGTACGCAGACCAGCCATGATGATCGGCAGAGCTAACGGCAGTTCGATCATTCGTAAGATTTGAGTATTTGTCATACCCATACCTTTACCTGCTTCAACAGCCGATTTATCTACCCCTGTAATTCCTGTGTATGTGTTGCGTAGGATAGGCAAAAGTGCATAAACAGTAAGTGCGATGATTGCTGTTGTACTTCCGATTCCGAATACAGGCAGTAAGAATCCGAATAAAGCCAAACTCGGTATCGTTTGGAAAATGGCTGTAACCCCAATAACAGGTTCAGCAACCGTTTTTCTTCTTGAGATAAAGATTCCTAGAGGAACCGCAATCACTGCTGCGATCAAAATCGATACAAGAGATAAAAATAAATGCTGCTGAAGTCCTGTAAGAATTTCAGGCCATCTGTTCACAAACGTATCTTTCATCGTGATCAAAAAGTTATTCAATACCCGCACCCCCTTCAACAGGTTTTTGTGCGGAAATATTTAACCCAGCTAAACCGCGCATCATGGATGCACGTGTGATCAATCCAACTAATTTTCCGTTATCGAGCACAGGGATCATATGAACACCATGGGTTGCGAAGATTTCTGCAACCTCCGTGTACGTTGAGGAAACATCGACCGTAATGATCTCTTTTTCCATCAGATCACCGATGGTCTTGTCTTCTTCAGGATAATGCTGTTCGATTTTATCAAGTGTAGTGATTCCTAGAAGCTTGTTTTGCTGATCTGTGATCAAGAGACTGTCTACTCCATATCTCTTCATCATTTTTAATGATTCGGCAAGTCCTCTCGTTACTTTTGCCGTAACTGGATTTGGTCTCATAAGATCTACCGCTTCTGGCATGGACGATTCATCAGCAGACAATCGGTTCTCACCAATAAACCCTTTAACAAAATCGTTTGCTGGATGACGCAGAATTCGTTCTGGTGTATCGAACTGAACGATTTCTCCCTTATTCAAAATCGCGATCTTGTCAGCGATCTTAATGGCTTCATCCATATCATGGGTAACGAATACAATTGTTTTCTTAATGGTATCTTGCAATTTAACGAGTTCATCTTGCAGCTGTTCACGGCTGATGGGATCAAGTGCAGAGAATGGTTCATCCATTAAGATGATAGGAGGTTCTGCAGCAAGAGCCCGAATAACACCAATACGCTGCTGTTGACCACCGCTTAGCTCAGAAGGATATCGCGTTCTGAATGTTTTAGGATCTAATCCAACTAAATCTAGCAATTCATCAACTTTGCCATCATACTTCTCTTTTTCCCACCCTTTTAAACGAGGTACGAGTGAAATGTTGTCTTCTATCGTCATATGAGGCAATAGACCAATTTGTTGAATAACATATCCAATATTCCTTCTCAGCTCAACGGGGTTTCGGTTTGCAATATCTTCTCCATCAATGAGGATCGTTCCTTTTGATGGCTCGATCAAACGGTTTATCATTCTCATGGTCGTTGTCTTACCACAACCACTCGGCCCGATTAATGCTACTAACTCCCCTTCTTTAATTTGAAAGTCAATATTCTTCAAGGCCTCAAAACCGTCAGGGTACGTTTTCCCCACGTTTTTGAAAGTTATCAAGTTCGGTTCTCTCCTTTTTTACTTAAAATAAGCTGCATCCATTAGAATGTCCATAACTTATGTTTCCCTTGCTTGCTTGCTTGAAAACTTCTTTTCTAAAAGTTTTTTGTTTACATTGTTGCAATTGCTGCAGATAGACCGGCTTTTCCCTTTACAAAACTATAAAAAACACCTGAAAGGATGTTGTCCCCTCAGGTGCTTTCTAGTTATGCTATTGAACCTTCGTCTTCGCTATTCTTTTTTCTAAACTGACTGGCAAAGTAAGCCCATGTACCGATCATACAGATCGCCATGAAACCTACTAGAATCCATAGATTAAAGCTAAAGCTTTCCATATCTCCGCTTGAGATTACCGCTTTAAATCCTGAAACGGAATATGTCATAGGAAGCCAAGCATTGAATCCTTGCAGGCCGTTCGGAATAAGTTCTAACGGGAATGTTCCCGCACTCGTTGTAAGTTGTAGGATTAAGATGATAATCGCTACGAAACGTCCTGGATCTCCAAGCACTGTAACAAGTAATTGAATAAGTGCTAAGAAAGTCAGACTCGTGATGATACTTAGTCCAAGGAATGCTCCTAAGTTACTCACTTCGATGCCTAGACCATATATCAATACCGCATCCGCAATCAGTGCTTGAATTACACCGACAACAGCCAAGAACGTGAACTTACCAGCAAACCAGCTGAATCCTGAACGCGGGTGTCCGGCTTTATCACGTAATGGGAATACGATCGACATCAATAATGCTCCTACGAAAAGACCTAATGATAAGAAGTAAGGAGCAAAGCCTGTTCCGTAGTTCGGTACATCAGAAAAGGTTTTTGTTTTAACAGAAACAGGGTTAGCAATTCGCTCGAACATGTCACTGTCTGGATCAAGCTCACCAGTTTTGTCAGCTGCATCACTTAATGAAGAGGTAAGTTTTCCGCTACCATCAAGCAACTTTTGTTCTCCATTATGAATTTCCTTCACATGGCCCGTAACTTCTTGCCAGCCTGTTGCAACAGTGGAAGTTCCATCTGCTAACTTGTTACTCGCCCCTAACAGTTGCTGACTGCCATTAGCCGCTTCGCCCAATTTAGATTGGAACGTTTGCGTACCTTCGTTTACTTTTGCCTGACCGCTCGCGAGCTGATCGACTCCGCCAACAAGTTTAAGCTGACCGTTATGAAGTTCTTCTGCTCCATTTGCTAAAGCTGTTTGTGAATCACTAAGCTTTTTAGCTCCGGCAGAAAGTTCATTCGCTCCGCCAGCGATCTTACCTGTTGCTGCAGTTAAACTATCCAATCCGTTATTTATGCCATTACTAGCTGCTGCAAGCTGTTTTAAAGATGCTGCCATCTGCTCATCTGACATGTTTCCTTGGTTTTGAATCAGTGCATTGATTTGTTGTTCTAATTGTTTTGAACCTGCGGTTGCCTTTTGTGCACCAGCGTTCCATTCGTTTACAGAGCCTGCAAGCGTACTTGCACCTGTCGATAATTTAGATGCCCCGCCTTGAAGAGCTAAGCTGCCGTTCTTAATTTTTTCTGAACCAGCTGTCGCTTGGCTCAGTCCACCTTTTAGAGCTTGTGCTCCATTACTTAATTGACCTTGTCCGTCTGCTAGTTGTTTATGAGCAGCAAGTAATTTATCAATTCCATTATCGAACTCAGTCATTTTTGAATTAAACAGGACTGCTCCATCTTTTAGTTCGTTGATCTGTGGTGTTTTTGCTTCCATTCCAGAAGCTAGCTCACCACTGCCAGAAGCTGCTTTTTTTAATCCATCTGTAACTTGATTTGACCCATCTGCTGCTTTCTCTAACCCGCCAGCCAATTGCTCGACTTGATCGAACATCACTTCAGCGTAAGTTTTTGTAAGTTCGTTAGACAAACTTTCTTTCATTTTATCTACGGCTGTTCCGCCAATTTGTGCAGCTAGAAAGTTAAAGCCAGCGTTCGGTGTATAAATGATCTCAGGCTTTTTGTTTGAGTTTCCTGATAGAGCAGTTGCCTCTTCAGAAAAGTTCTCCGGAATCTCGATCATCATATAATAATCGTTATGTTCCAAGCCTTGCTTTGCTTTTGCTTCACTAACAAATTCCCACTCAAACTGTGGATTTTCTTTGAGTTTTTTTACAAACTCATCTCCCACGGTTAAGTTCTCACCGTTATATTCATAACCTTCATCTTGATTGACTACGGCCACTGGCAGATCTTCCATCTTGTCATACGGATCCCAGAACGCCCATAGAAACATTCCGCTGTATAACACAGGTATAAATAGAACTGCTAGGACCGGTACTGCAATTTTTCTGTTAGAAAAAACTGCTTTAAATTGAGCTCCGATACTTTTTAGCACAGTTGTTCACTCCTCCTAATACTGAATGACTGTTTTAGTCATTTGGTCATTTAACGGTAAAAAAAGAGACTCTTACAGTCCGCTTTTTCGAAAATGACCGAAATAGAAATTTGGTCACAACTTAATGTAACACGTTTTTCTTGCTTCTGCAATACTATGGTTTCCTTAAACCATCCATTACAAACATCTCCAAAACCTCAAGCATCTTTTCTTTCTGAAGAGCTTCGTGATCACGTTCCCAATCAAAAATAAGAGCGATATATACCTTTACCATCATAAACGCCACAATATCTGTGTGACATTCTTTAATCTCGCCTTTTTCTACCGCTTTATCCAGCTCTTTTTGAACAAAACTTAATACCGCTTTTTCGATTCTCTGCAAAGCCTCAGTTACAGGCGAAGTATTTAGCTCTTTCACTTCTTGAGAAAGTTTAACAGCTAACTTATGCGTTTTACGAAGTTCTACAACTTCATACAGTGCATTATGCAAGTTCTCGTAAAACGGCCGATCTTCTTTTATTGCAGAAGATGCCGCTAATTTTGTCTCTGTTACTAAGTTTGTGATAATCTCAGAAAATAATTCTTCTTTGTTTGCGAAAAAAGTATAGATCGTTCCTTTTCCAACGTTTGCGATCTTAGCGATTTGATCTACTGTACTCGCCTTATAGCCAAACATAGAAAAAGAGCGCTCTGCTGCGTCTAGAATACTTTTTCTGCGGTCCATCATCCCACCTCCTCACCATTAACAATATTTCGTTTCGTACATAACTGCAAGGTTAAAAGGACTCTTGTACCTTCATGAAGCACGCTCTCATACCGAAGTTTGCCGTCCATATCTTGAATCAGTTTATAGGTTACCATCATACCTAGACCCGTGCCTTTTGCTTTTGTTGTATAAAAAGGTAGCCCGATCTGTTCTAGCTCCTCTTCTGTCATACCTTTACCATTGTCTTCAATCGCGATTGTAATACTTCTTTTTGTAACTTTATAGCGATACAGATGGATCGTACCTCCCTCTTCAATCGCTTCTATTCCGTTTTTGATAATATTTATTAAACCTTGCTTAAGTTTTGGTTCATCAATGCACACATTGTAAGATCCTAATGGACTTGCGGTAACCTCCACATTATTAATCGCTCCATAAGGGGCAGTAAGCGCGATAACATCTCTTAATACTTTTTCTAGTGAAACGGTCTCAAGCTTAGGAACATCAGGCTTAACCATAGACAAATAGTCTGTGATGATTTTGTTCGTTCGATCTAGTTCTTCAATTAAGAGTGGGGAATGCTCCCTCAATTTTGCATCTGTAGTCGTGCTGCCGAGAAACTGAATCATTCCACGAATAGTCGTCATCGGGTTTCTCACTTCATGCGCGATTGCCGCTGCCATCTGTCCTGCAACTGCCAGTTTATCTAAGTAAACGGTTTCCTTTAACTGCATGTTGATCTTAACGAGTCTCTCGATTAAGAATATACAAGAAAAGAATGCGATCAAGAAGCTCGAGAAATAGACGAGATAAAAATCGATTGTCAGAAAATCAAGATATGTATGAATGAACAACATATAAAAAAGTGTATAGACCAAAGCAATATAGATAGCAGAAACCCATCTGCGTTTATCTTCATCAAAGAATCCATGATAGATCAGACATACCACATATGCTAGTGAGATTAAGACGATACCCAGCCACGCTAATTCTCCACCTACGGCTAACCTAGCGATCGCAACAATTATCGAACAGATCGCTCCCGGTAGCCAGCCTACATACAATGTGACAATCATGATTGGAACATTTCGAAGATCAAAAAAAGAATCCTTCAGCGTTTCAATAGGAAACAGCATACAGACTAGTGCACCCGCACCACTGATCAGACCAAAGACAACTTGGTTCTTATAACTCGGAATGACACCGGGATGAAGGGGGAAGAACATGTTCAATAGATGAGTAAACGAAAATATGATTGCAATATTTACAAATAACGGCTCGATAAATGCTTGCACAACAGCTTCCCCCTTCCTTTTTTCTCCCTACAGTATAGCAGAAACATTCTACAAGAAAATATAAAAAACGACAAACATATCCATTTGCCGTTTAATTCTTAACATATTTATTATTTTTTATATAAGTTTGAGTGATTTCATGTCTCATTCATTACGAACGGAACAAAGAATCCACAGCCATTTTCGCTGAATTCACACAATCTGGCAATCCTACACCATCATATGGAGCTCCTGCTAATCTTATGCCAGGCAGCTCATGTTGAAACACAGTTCTGAGCTTTTTGACATAATCTTTATGTCCGACTTCATATTGCGGCATCGAATCAATCATACGAGAAACATGATAGAATTCTGGACGAGAATCAACACCCATAATTTTCTTCAAATCATCTAATACTTTTTCCAAAATAACTTCATCTGGTTGTTGAACGATATTCTGGTCTTCTGCTCGTCCTACATAACAACGAAGAACCACTTTTCCTTTCGGAGTCGTATGCGGCCATTTTCTGCTCGTCCATGTACAAGCGGTGATGGATGTTTTTTCACTTTTAGCAATAACAAAACCTGTTCCATCAAGACTAAAGTTCACGTCTTCTTCATTAAAACTCATCGCAACAGTTGCTACTGAAGTTGGCTTCGTGTCGTGAAAACCAGCAGGAAACAGAGATTCACCAAGAAGTTTTTTCGTAACATGATAAGGTGTTGTGACAATTACATGATCACCTTTCATAACCGAACCATCTTCCATCACCACAGAATATGTTCCGTCTTCAGACCGCTCGACAGCTTTAACGGAAACCCCTGTCTTTATACTCTCTTCTGGCACTGCTTTCGAAAGAGTTTCAATGAAAGAGGACAGCCCGCCTTTGAGTGTTAAGAAAGCACCTTTTTTCTTCTTCGTGATCGGTGTCTTATCTTGTTTAGGCTGCGTCTTTTTCATGCCTAAGATTAAACTTCGATATTTCTTTTCCGTTTCTACAAACTGTGGAAACGTAGATTGCAGGCTAAGCCGATCGATCCTTCCGGCATATATGCCTGATAACAAAGGTTCGATCAGCCGATCAACTACTTCATCACCAAGACGTCTTCTAAAAAAATGACCGACAGAAATATCTTGTTGCGCATCTTTTCGTTTAGGAAGAATAAGGTCTAACCCTGCTCTTGCCTTTCCCGTTACAGAGAAAAGAGGTGTTGTCGCAAACGGCATCACTTTTGTCGGGATTCCCATCACAGCTCCTTCAGGAATAGGGTGAAGCCTCATATTATGCAAAATATAAGCCTGACCCGTTTCATTAGAAACTAAATCGTCGCCTAGACCAACATCTTTAATAAGTTCTGTCATTACTGATTTTCTGGCAAGATAGGAATCAGGGCCACGCTCTAGCACAAAACCGTCTTCTTTAATCGTATCAATCTTGCCGCCAAGACGGTTGCTTGCTTCGATCACTGTGAAGGTTATCGGCTTGCCCGTTTCCTTACCATATTTCTGAACATAAAAGGCAGCGGCTAAACCTGTTATGCCGCCGCCCAATATAATAACGTGCTTTCGCTCGTTCATTTCTTTCACATTCTTTCTTTTGCTAGTGCGTTTTCAATGACCGTTGCCAAACAGTCTATAAATTCCGGCTTTGCGTTAGGCATCTCAGGACGATAATAATTCACGCCCAACTCATCTGTGACTACTTTACACTCATAGTCATTGTCATATAAAACTTCTAGATGATCGGCAACAAAACCAACCGGACAATAGATAAAATGCTTGTAGCCATGCTCGTTATAGAGATCACGCGTTAAATCTTGAACGTCTGGTCCGATCCACGGTTCAGGTGTATTACCAGCGCTCTGCCATCCAATCGTGTAATGAGGGACATTTGCCTCTTTTGCGATCAAATCAGCTGTTTCCTGAAGCTGCGTCGGATAAGGATCTCCCATTTGTAGAATCTTTTCTGGCAGACTGTGTGCGGAGAAGATTACAACGGTTTTGTCGTGTTCGTTCTCTGGAATAGAGTTAAACGTTTGTTTAATGCCGTCCGCCCAAAATTGTACATACTTCGGCTCATCATACCAGCTGTCGATCGTCGTAAAGGATGGTCCACCGATTTTTGCAGACTCTTCCACAGCACGTCCGTTGTATGATTTAACGCTGAACGTTGAATAATGAGGAGCAAGAACAAGCGTTACTGCTTCTTCAATTCCATCTTCCTTCATCTGCTGCACAGCATCTTCAATGAAAGGATCGATATGCTTCAAACCAAGATAGCTTTTAAACTCACGATCGGGATAACGCTCATTCATCTCTGCTTCAATTTTTTGCGCTTGCTCTTCTGTAATCTTAGCAAGTGGCGAGATTCCACCGATCTGTTCGTAGCGTTCTGTAAGTTCTTGCAGCTGTTCAGGAGAAGGCTTACGTCCTCGTCTTATATGTGTGTAATAGCTTTCTACTTCATCAAGACTTCTTGGCGTTCCGTACGCCATGATTAATAGACCTGTTTTCTTGTTACTCACTTTTTATCACCCTAGTTTTTTAGACGTATATTCATGAACAAAGGTGGTCAACTGCTTTAATGTTGCAATGTTTACTTCAGGGAAAATACCTTTTCCGACATTGAAGATAAAGCCTGGTTCTTCCATACCTTCATCCAAAATTTCTTTCGTACGTGCTTCGATTACTTCCCATGGCGCCAATAGAATGGAAGGATCTAAGTTTCCTTGAAGAGCCTTCGTAACACCCATCTGACGAGCTTCTCTTGGGGACAATCTCCAATCAAGTCCGATTACATCGATCGGAAGCTCGTTCCATTCCATGATTAAGTGTCTTGCACCTGTTCCGTAAAGAATCAAAGGAATATTTTCTTCTCGTAGTGATGAGAAGATCTTGTACATAACAGGCAGAATGTATTTTCTGTAATCAGCTGCATTTAACGCGCCGACCCATGAATCAAAAATCTGAAACGCTTGAGCGCCAGCTGCAATCTGTGCTTTTGCATAAGCGATCGTCATATCGCCTAGCTTGTCCATCAGCATGAACCAGCTTTCAGGATCAGAGTACATCAGCTGCTTAGTTTTATGATAATCACGAGATGGCCCACCTTCAACCATATAGCTCGCAAGGGTGAATGGAGCACCAGCAAACGTGATAAGCGGCACTTCTAACTGCTGTCTTAAAATTTTAATCGTATCCAAAACATACGGTACGTCTTTCTCAGGATTAATCGTCCCTAAGCGCTCTACATCTTCGCGCGTTCGTACAGGCTTATCGATCACTGGTCCGATTCCCGATTTAATCTCTACGTCTACTCCAATCGCTGGAACTGGAGACATAATGTCTTTATAAAGAATCGCAGCATCCACTCCATGTTGATCTACAGGGAGTTTCGTAACGCCAGCGCACATCTCTGGTCTATGTGTGATTTCAAATAGTGAATACTTCTCTTTCAGTTTACGGTACTCCGGCTGGGAACGGCCCGCCTGTCTCATGTACCATACAGGAATATGTGAATTCTTCTCCTTACGACACGCTTTCAAAAACTCTTCATTCATAGTCAAAACGTACACACCTTTCTATACAAGACCAAAAGCTGCAGCACTATTGTTATCTCCTAGCTGCTGAAACTTAAAACCTTTAACGTCAATATCCATACACATTGTAAGGGAATTCATAATAAAAGTATAGAAGATAAGCTTAATTGTCATGATTTTGGCAAAATGGATGTTCTTTGGGTGTTGAAAGCCTTTACAGGCGCATGTTGCTTAAACCCTATGAGATAAGTAAATGATGGATTTCGTCTTCGAGCGCATCGATTAAGTCAAAAGTGGCATCAATTAAGTCGAAATGAGCAACCATTAAGCGGTAACACGCCACAATTAAGTCTAAAATGAAAAATATAGGCTTTCCGACACAGTTCGACTCCCTCGCTCTACTTCCAACTTCCAAACTCTCATCAAAAAGGAAGACGGCCTCCTTGGCCATCTTCCACTACCACTCATTCCTCATTTTTCTTCTTTTTCTTTTTCTTCTCATTTTCACGATCTTTACGAATCTTATCTCTTACTTCTTTTTTATCTTCCTCACCAAAACTCGGGAAAAGAGAGATGGACACCACATTCGACGGCTCTCCTTCTTGTTTTGTAAGAGGATTATACGGAACAACATAAAAGTCTGGCAGCGTGAAGAGATTCTTGCCAGAAGCACTATACTCCCCTTTGCCTTTTATCGTATCTAGTAGAGTCGTTTCTCCTTCATTTACCGCGTAAACCTTGTATTGCAGGCGCTCGTCTTTTGACGGAGTCCAATTCAGTTGAACGGAAGGAATTCCATAGTCCCCCATACCAAATGAAGCACGCAGATCGTTTAGATCAATAAGCTCGATTGGCGGTGGCAAGTCTTTTACCCCGTCAGGTTTTTTGAACGATAGTCCTTGTTGAGACGGCATCTCGTTAATCACTTGTTTAAATAAGAGAGTAGGTAGAGAACTACCGCTATTAAGGTACGCTTCCTTGGTCGTTCGATCATAACCAACCCAAACTGCACCGACTATTTCTGGCGTATATCCGACAAACCATGTGTCTTTGTTTCCTTTATCTACGTTCGGATAATTCGTTGTACCCGTCTTCCCGGCAATCTCCATGTTCTCTTTTCCATCAGATCCAGTTCCGTTCTTCACGACTTGCTGAAGCATACGCGTCATGTACCATGCATTCTGTTTTTTCCAAACTTTCTTTTCTTCCTTTTTTGCTTTGCCGATCAGTTCTCCTTCATTGTTATAGATCTTGCTGATCACGAAAGGCTCGATCGTTTTACCCTCATGAAGGAAACTGCGGTATCCTTTTACCATTTGCAACGGGGTTACACCTTGATCGATGCCGCCGAGTGCAATTCCGAGTCCTTTATCCTCAATCGGCATGCCAAGCTGTTCAAGATAACTTTTAGAATCAGGTATTCCGTTCTTGTTCAACAGCCATACTGCCGAAGAATTTACAGAGTGAGAAATGGCATCCACCATGGAAACTTCACCATCGTATCTGCCGTTATAATTCTTAGGTTCATAACCGTCGTAGCTTAATTCTTCGTCACGCAGCATCGAATAGGGTTTGTATTTTTCAGACTCAAGGGCAGGACCATACACGGATAAAGGCTTAAAAGTCGAACCTGGCTGACGATTCACCTGTACGCGATTAAGTCCCTCTGTCACATAATTTCGTCCACCTTGAACAGCGAGCAGACCACCCGTTTTTCCATCCATCAGCACCATAGCGCCTTCGGGTTTTTCCTGACCCGTCCCTATAAAATAACGACCGTCTTGAAAGCTCTTATACACAGAATCTTGTGCAGCAAGATCCATTGGAACGACAATTTTATAACCACCTTGTCGCAGCTCTTCTCTTGAAAGTTGATACTTTTCTTTTGCTTCTTTTATAACCATATCAATATAGGTTGTATAAGCCGGATTTCGTTTTTCTTGCTGAAAATCTAAAGCAATCGTTTTTCCTTGCGCTCTGACGGTTTCAGAAGGTGTCAGATAATCTTGTTTCTCCATGAGTGTCAGAACGAGATCACGCCGCTCTTTCGCTTCCTTAGGATTCTTTAATGGCGAATAATAGTTTGGTGCTTTCGGAAGTCCGGCAAGCATCGCACCCTCTGCTACAGTTAATTCGCTGGCATCCTTATTAAAATACGTTTTTGCAGCGAGTTGGATACCGTATGCGCCATGGCCGAAATAGATTTGGTTCAAATACATCTCCAAAATTTTATCTTTCGGGTATCTTCTTTCCAGATTGATCGCAATTACAGCTTCTTTTGTTTTTCTTAGCCATGATTTCTCATGAGACAAAAAAACATTCTTTGCTAGCTGCTGAGTAATCGTACTACCGCCTTCGACTTTTCCACCAGCTAGAATATCTTTATAGATAGCACGCGAGATCGCTTTTACATCAATTCCATTGTGTTTATAGAAACGGCTGTCTTCAACTGCAACAAATGCTTCCTGCACATGTTTTGGGATGTCCTCAATGTCGACGATCTCTCGATTTTCATCATAGATCTTCGTAATTTTATCTCCGTTCTCGGCCACAAGGACAGTAGCTGAATCCATTACAAGATCTTTTTCATCGATCACATAATCTCCCGCCAAGATAATGAAGAGATAGGCAAAAAAACCTATTATAAGTGAACCCGTTAAAATTCCGAGTACGATAAGACTTCTCTTTACCATAACCAACCCTCATTTCATTCTAGGTCGAAAAGTACATTTTATATAATTTTCCCTTAGTTGGAAAGTATATTACAAGTAACCAACTTCTTACACTGTTTAATGTGCTGAGCGGTTGGGTAAAACAAAGGTAAATCAATAAAAAGGGCAGGGATTCCTATGAACATATATATTACTTATGGGACTTTAGACTATTTAGCAACATATCAGGAAAAATACGATGGAGCTCTCCTACTAGAAGGAGACTCTAATTCTGCTCTCGTAATTGAAACAGATGGAGCGAACCCATTTACAGAAAAACATGAGTATGAAGTGATAAACCAAAGAGGATCCTTAACTGGTGCTGGTTTTGTTGTTATGAACCACATCCCGGTATCTGAAGAAGGAAGGTCTCTTTTTGAAGAACGTTTCCAAAATCGTGCCGGGCTGGTTGAAAGCGAACCAGGCTTTACTGGCATTAGAATACTACGACCTCTTCACCAAGATCCTTATATCGTAATGACACTTTGGGATTCACATACTGACTTTACGAATTGGCAACAATCCAAAGCTTATGAGGAAGCTCATAAGAATAGAGGCACATCAAAAGCACTTCCAGAAACACTTTTTACTGGAAAATCATTTGTAAAAGAATACATGGTTGCAAAATGACTAGAAATCCATCAACAATAAAAAGTGCATCTGTCATATTAAATCCTTCTGCCGGCCAAGGCAGATTACTGAATCAGTGGGATGCCGTGCTAGAGCAGCTAAAAGTTGGCTTTGAAGACGTTCAAGTTTATAAGACGACCGCTCCTGGGGAAGGAGCTTCCTTTGTTAAAGAGCTGGAAGGTAAGACCGATTTGATTATTGCCGCTGGCGGTGATGGTACGGTACATGAAATTGCAGAAGCGGTATTGTCGATTGAAGAAAATCAACCAGCTTTCGGAATCTTACCAGGTGGAACGTGCAATGACTTTTCAAGAGCGTTAGGCATGAATCAAAATCCAATCAAAGCCGCATTACAACTCAGTGAAAAGAATTTTAGCCATATTGACGTTGGAGAGTTTAACGGACATTTCTTTACAAACTTCTGGGGTGTTGGATTGATCACACATGTTTCAGAGTCAATTGACCCCGATACGAAAGAGAAGTTTGGTCGCCTTTCCTATTACTTATCAGCGGCAAAATCCTTTCAAACTTGGGAGCCATTTGAGATATCTATTTCATCCGAAGAGTTTCAATTTGATGGACAGGCTGCCATGTTTCTTGCTGTAAACGGTCCTTTTACCGGCGGGATACGGCCATTTTTTCCTGATACAGATATACAAGACGGAAAGCTCGATTGCTTGCTTATCGAAGAACCTTCCACATCGTTTATATGGGACGTTCTTCTGAATCGATTATCCGATACTTCAAAAGAAGGACAAGGGTACCATTATTTTCAAAGTTCAGAGATCAGCATAAAAACAGCTCCCCAACAGCTTATTGACTGTGATGGAGAGCGTCAGCATCGTACACCTGCCGTTATTAAATGTTTGCAAAATCAACTACTCACACTTACTGGGGATGCTTCCTTCTAAAAAAAGGAAGCTTCCTTTTTTGATAAGCTCTGATCGATTCACGTCCAGCTATACAAAGCAGTAACCAAACCGTTCCAGCACTAAATCCAGCTGCTATGTCAGATGGATAATGAACGCCTAAATAAACACGGCTAAAACCAATAAGAAGAATCGTAGATATAAATGCAATCGTGAGAATGATCTTAAGCGGTTTTCCTCTTCTGCTTCTGACGACCAAGTAACCAAGAAAACCATAATAGATAAGACTGCCCATGGCATGTCCACTTGGATAACTGAAACCTTGTTCTACGATTAAACTATCTTCAGGTCGTATTCTTCCAAACCAATGTTTCAACCCAAGGTTTAAAAGACCTCCGCCTGCAACTGCAATCAAATAGAAAATAGCACCCCAATAGTTCTTGCGTTTTGCGATCAGCCAGATCAGACTTCCTACTAACAACAGTGTTAGAATATCTTTTGACCCAAAAAAGGTTATCACTTTCATTACTTCCGTTAGCGTGTCATTTCTGATATCCGTTACATATTGAATGATCACTTGATCGAACTCAAATACCTCATTCTCCATCAAATCTTCTGAGAGCTCAAAAAAGATATTTAACGATAAGAACGAGAGACCTAATCCACTTATCACATAAATAAGTGGGAGGATTGGAAAAGGTAGTTTATTGGCTAGTTCTCGTAACATAAAATTCTCCTCAACATCATTTCTTTTTCATTTTATTTTCGAGCTTACTTGTTGATAAAAAGTTTCTAAATCACTTCTCTATAAATTAGTTCACACAGATGAGCTCTTATTAAATCTAAGTTTTCACTCTTTTTTCTTTGTATAAACCACTTTAAAACATTGTCGTTTTTTTGTAGTCGTTTGTAAACGGTCATTGAGGTGTATTTATTGACGTTTTAGCAAACTTTATTGTTTTCCAAGATTTTTGAACGGACACTGCTTTAGTTTGGATAGCAGTACTCCATGCGACACGGCAAATAACGGTATGTGTAATAAAAAAAGCCGCTCAAAGATGAGCAGCTTTAGAACGTTTTCTATTTAACAAGCTTAACTAACATGTGAGCAAGCTTATGACGCTCTTCTTGCTCTCCAACTTTCCATAGTTCTTTTAAGAGATTCTCTTCTGAGTTACGAGGCTCCTCATGGTTAGCTAAGTAATCTGCTACTTTCTCTGCAGTTTTTGCAAGTGTTTCTTCGCTCATGCCCAATTTTTCACCGATTTGCACTTTCCCATGTAAGTAGCTCTTAAACTCTTCAAAGTTTGATAAGATCTCGTCTTTTTTGCTCTCACTCATACGGCTTGCTGTTTCTTCTACCTTACTTGTGTCAACGTTACGCTCTTCATCAACCATGTGTCTGCTATCCATTTTTGTTACCTCCTTAGATTTTGTATCACTTTTGTTCAACATTTGTTTCACGCATAGTAGTCTTTTACCGATTTTCCCAATCCTTAAACCTCATTCTGCAGTTCCTGTTTTTTTTAGTACGTCTTTCCTATAAATTTGTTTATGGTAAAGGGAAAAGGGGAAGGATATCTCTGTAGAACAAGATTCAGGAGGTTATACAAATGGAAAAAGACTTACAAGCACTAATCGATGGACTAAATGAGGATCTTGCAAACGAGTACTCAGCAATCATTATGTACAACCATAATGCAGCTACGGTTTCTGGTTTGTACCGTCAGATTCTAAAACCTTTCTTCCAAAGTGAAATTGCTGATGAGCAAGGACATGCTCTTTATTTAGCAGAAAAGATTAAAACACTTGGTGGTACACCGACTACTCAACCAAAACCAGTTAAACAAGTAGAGAGTGTTCGTGAAATGTTGGAAGAAGCTCGAAACGCTGAGGAAGATACGATCAGACGTTATGAAGAACGTAAAGAGCAAGCATCTAACTTAAAATTGACTGAGCTTGTCGTTCAGTTAGAAGATATGATTGCTGATGAGACGAAGCACAAAGAGGAAATGGACCGTTTATTAAGCGACAGCCGATTCTAAATCACACATATTACAAGCACCCGTAGATTACTGCGGGTGCTTGTTTTGTATAATCCGCTTCTTTTTTTCATCTGTTAACAAACGCCATCGGAAACAATTCTTTGCCACATGACCTAAATCATCAAGAAAATGATAATTGGCATAAGCCCCAACAATTGCTCCCAATCCTGGGATCATCTGAAGCATCTTTATGAGATCGATATGATCCCGATAATCCTGCTGCAGTTCTTGCCAATTCATTTGGTTGATCGATTCAGGAGACTCCGGAAATTCTTGAATGGTCTCTTTCCATGAGATTACCCTTTGATATGCCTCTTCTCGCTTGTGCGGATCAGAAAAAGCTAGACGAAATACATGCAGAATAAAGATTCTCTCTTTGTAGTCTTTAACATCCAACCCATAAATACTAGCTGCTTCGAACAAAAATTTCATTTTTATTCCTAACAATAATGGAAGATCTGCAATACCTAGCAAAATGCCTCCAGCACCTGTTCCTGCTCCCTCAATTGCTGCTGTTTTTTTATAGAAGGATAGCCGATCTTCAAATTTAAAATCCCGCTCTCGTAGATCTGCAGTAAACTTAATCGTTTTTTTAGTCGTATATTCAGAACCGATCAGAGTCGCTTTAATCATATGTTTCATACTTGATGTCATAACATCATGCACTTTTTGCGGAATTTTTTCATTGATTTTTATTTGAAGAGATTTTGTTGTCTTATTCCATAGTGAGGGCCTTTTACACATTTCCGTTTCCCATTTTTTAAGCTCTTCTACTACTTGTTCTTCATAAGTGTTCATCATCTACCTCCCTTCTTCTATACGATTTTTGTTAGTCTTTCGTTTCAATATTTTCGCCCTCACGTTATGAGATCTACACAATCATATTTGCAGTCGGAATTCCTAGTGGGAACGTAAACACATTTTTTGGATCGTATTTTGTTTTCACTTCAATTAAGCGAGGAAGGTTCACGAAGTAACATTGTTCTAACCAGTCCTTAATACAATTATCATGAAAATTCACATAAGCTCCATCCGCATAAGGAAGTAGAGAATTTCTTAGACTTTCTACCCAGCGTGTATTTATGTTTGCCTCACTCTCATTCTGCCATTTCGTAATGTATAACAAACTGAACAATGCTTCTCTATGAACATAAGCCGTTTCAGTTGGACTTATACAAGAAGCATTTCCAGCTAGAGCTTGCAGCTGCACTTTGTTCTCAATACTAGGTGAGTTTGATAGGAATTCTTTGAGTTTTTTTATCGCACTAATCGGTAGCTGCCTTTTCGCAAACGCACCTGTATTCTTAAATGGATGCGCATCAGGATCACCATGGTTAACAGCATACTCCATCATCCCTGGCATCATTCCTCCAAATATCTTAACCGCTTCAATATAAGGTACTTTCTTAACTTCAACTACTTTTGGTGGAAAGGCGATCAAAAGAGGCTCCAGCAACTTTTCCAGCTCATCCGTACTGCCAAGAAATTCTCCTAATGAACGTAACTCACCAATGTCTTTCGTTAGGAGATCAATAATGGCTGTCAATCTTACGTCTGTATAAGGAGCCCATTTTTGCCACGCATCCACCACTTTTTCAAACCCTTTAAAGTCCCATGTAATTTTAAAGATGGCAACGTCATCTACGGGAACAATTTGAAAACGAAATGATGTGACTACACCAAAGTTCCCTCCACCACCGCCTCTTGATGCCCAGAATAAGTCCGCGTTCTCATGCTTATTTGCTATGATGATATTTCCATTTGCATCAACCATCTCCAGCTCCAGAAGCTGGTCGATCAGCATTCCATAAGGCCGGGTTAACATCCCCCATCCACCACCAAGTGTCAGACCAGAAAGTCCTACTGATGGACATGTACCTCCTGGAATCGTGAAACCTTCTTCATACAATTTTTCATATAATGGAAAAAGCAATGCCCCAGCACCAAGTATGGCCGTTTTTGATTTCCGGTCCACTCTTACTTCATTCAACTCGCTTATGTCTATCACTAAACCTCCATCTAATGATGAATAAGCTTCATAACTATGCCTTCCTGTTCGAATCCGAAACTTAACCTTCTTCTTTCTTGCCCAACGTATTGCGTTTGAAACGTCTTTAGCAGTTTCACAAAAATTGATAATCAAAGGAAATAAGTTAAAACGAGTATTGAACTCTTCTCTTGCTAGATCATAATCAGGACTTTCTGGTGTTACAATCCTCCCTGTTAGTCCATAAGTATTCATGAAGCCCAGCTCCCTTCCATAAAACTTATAGGCATAAGCTATGAAAGATGCCGAAAATCTGTATATAAAAAACTTCCCAGCTAAGAAAGAGCTAGGAAGTCAACGTAATGTGTTTTTTTGTCATACTAGGCAGTCGTAATATACTGTATAGAATTGCTCCCACAGGCATTAGGATCGCGATCATCCAGTCTCCTGAGAGTAATCCATAAAAGAGGCCATAAAATCCCCCTTGTATGATCAGCAAGTATCTCAGCCAATTTTGAAAGGCTTTTACTCTTGTATCTTGTTTGATCGGATAGATCATGAATACAACATTCCATCTATACTGGGTGTAAAGTGTAAATAATTGTAGCGCAAACATTTGAAAGAACAAGAACACGACAATCAACTGCCACCACCCTGCAGGAATTAAATAAATAAACAGAAAGCCGATTAAGATCAGTCTTACATATAAGCCTAGGTAATCGCCTGAACGGACAAATGTCTTCATGTATAGAGCAGAAAGTGCATTCTTCTTTTTAAAAGAAAAACTGGCTAAGCTGTTTAACCATGGTCGCTTATGAACGGTCTGCTTTAAAGCCGGGACATCTGTAAAGTAATTGACGAATCGGTAACCTTTCATCTTTAAAGACTGTTCTTCGGCTAATAACATTTCCCACTGATAGCCATGCTGTTTCTTAAAGACCCCGAAAACAAAATTCTTTAAGACATACATAATCGCAAAAATAGCGATTAAGAATATGTACGCTTCATTAAAGAGCAAATAGGCATATACAAAGTTTACAATGAACCTCATGATCTTATAGTTCGTTTGATGACTCTTATAGGGTAATCGTCTTTCTTCCCATGATACATAAATATTAAATACTTTGGCTGCGATCAGAAAGAATCCAAACGTGACATACATCTTCCATCCATCATGGATAAAGAATTGAACAATCGGCCATAACAGCGTAAATATAAATAGCGTTAAAAAAGCTCCAGTAGCTGTTGCAGAGGAGATTGCTTTTAAGAAATATTGTTTCATTCCTGATTCTACAGGAAGTAAAAATACGAGATCTCCTTCTTTTAACAATGTACGGATTGGACTTTTAGTCAACCAGAATGAAAAAACGATCGTTAAAATAAAAACGGCCGGAAAATTTTCAGGAAGTGCTTGCAGAAGCTTAGCATAATATACACTTCCGATCACGATGAGCAAAATTAAGGAAACAATAAGTCCGCTGTTTGCCATTAAACTAAAATATTTAAGCGTTTGGGTAACGTGTGCATTGCGTCGTTTTGTCCATAATTTTTTTACATCGATCATGTGACTTTACCTCTTGCTACATAGAGATAGATCTCATCTAACGTCGCATTCTCCAGCCCGCTTCTTACGCGTAGTTCCTCTAAAGTTCCGCTTAGGACCAGCCTTCCTTCATGCATGATCAAAAAGCGATCGCAATATCTTTCTGCCGTAGACAAAATGTGAGTAGACATCAGTACGCCAGCGCCGTTGTTTCTAAATTTAACCATATATTCTAGAAATGATTGAATACCTAATGGATCAAGACCCACGAACGGTTCATCCACGATATATAGCTTAGGTTCGACCAATAGTGCACAAAGGATCATTACTTTTTGCTTCATCCCTTTTGAGAACTGACTTGGAAACCACTTGATCTTATTATCCATTCGAAACTCTTCTAGTAATGGGCGTACACGAGTTAAAAAGGTTTGTTCTTCTAGTCCATATGCCATTGCTGTTAGCTCTAGATGTTCCCATAACGTTAATTCTTCATAGAGAATCGGCATCTCAGGTATGTAAGTAAATTGACTTCGATAATTTTCTGGTTCTTCCCTGAACGTCTGTCCATCGATTTTAGAAGTGCCTGACATGGGTTCCATGAGACCTAACACATGCTTGATGGTTGTACTTTTACCGGCTCCATTCAATCCGATCAAGCCTACTATCTCATTTTCTTTCACCGTGAAATCTAAGTGATGAATAACAGGCTGATTGGGAAGATACCCTCCTGTTAGATCTGTAACTTCAAGGATTGGTTTCATATAGTACCTCCTTCTGCAATCCAGCATTTTCATTATTGTTTGCCATTTTTCTCGTTTTACACCTTATGAGGCAGGCATCGGTGTCGGAGTTGGCTCTGCATATCCTTCTTTGTATTTCTCATCGATCATGTTTCTAATTTCCACCGGTGTTTTTCCATCAGCAGAAGCACTCATGCTGATCGCTGCGATCTCTAAACATGTACCGCACTTTGTACCATGATCATCCCATACGATTTTTCCATCTTCTTTGTTTTCTGAAACAAAGCAATCATAATTGTCTTTATGACCTGCCGATTCACCACAGCCACAAAAACAAGGCATTGATTCTAGCAGTTCTTTATATTTCGGAACTTCCGCATAAATGGCAGCGATCTCATCAGGTTGCTTTTCTAGAAATCCTGGCAATACATCCATTGAAGCAGTAAGTTCTTGAATATCACCGTTCGGCAGATGATTCTCATGTCCTTCATGAGAAGCTTCCTGTTTAGCGCTTGACTCCTCTTGGTGATTTTTATGCTCATCTTCTGATTTATTCCCGCACCCTGAGATGAGGAAACTAACACCGAGTGTCATTGTAAAAATAAGTTGTCTTTTTTTCACGGAGAGTCCTCCTTTTTGTCATTCTTTCCTTATAATAGCTCAATTCACGTTTCCTTTACCAATTTTATATGTATAACTTATAAGACTTCCTGGACAAGATATAAGAGAAGAAGGTATCCCCCCTTCTTCAAGGAGAAAGATGCAAGGTATTAGATTTTTTCAGATATGCTTTTCTTTAAGGAGATGGTTCTCTTGGACTATTTAGTGCTTGAGCAATTACAAATTCTTAACATTGAGGTGCATGGCTAAAAAATCGTATTGTTTTGTTTTCGTGTTCTCCTTTCTTCTCTAACCTCTATAAGAAGAAGGGTTCTATTTTTGAATAGGACCCTTCTTTTTTATTACCTGCTTTTGGAAGTGTTGATTTCCGTTACAGGCTGCTCGCTTTCCATGGGCAGACGCTCAGCCACATTCGTACGTTTCACTCTTAAGTGTCTCAGCTGCCTAGTTGCAGTGGCTAGCCCCTCAAGGTCAAAAGTTGAACGGTCTGTGATGAGCAAAGTGCGCCTTCATAGCCCATTCACCTTTTGCATGTCGGGGCTGAACGAGCCACTTCCACTTTTTGAAATGCCCGCCTTCATGCTCCTTACTCCTGCGTCTACAAGTTAATGCTAGCGGAGTAAGCTTCCTCGTCGCATGCCTTGCGAGATGCATTTCAGGTGGTAGGCACGCACCTTCCACTCCAATCAACCTGTCAATGAAGAAAATAAAAAACATTCACAAGCAACTATCGTATAGAAAAGAGCCTTTTGATAAGATAAAAAGAATACCTTATTTTTTAGGTTGATCATGTGTGATATGATAAGTAAAAAAAATGAGGTGAGCCACTTGTCCCACGATTCAAACTGCATTTTTTGTAAAATTGTTGCGGGAGAAATTCCATCCTACAAAGTGTACGAAGACGAAAACGTTCTAGCCTTCTTAGACATCAGTCAGGTAACAAAAGGACATACGCTGATTATTCCTAAAGAGCACTCCACAGATATTTTTGAACTGCCTGCAGAAACAGCAGCGAAGCTTTATTCTGTCGTGCCTAAAATTGCCTCTGGAATTAAACAAACGTTTAACCCGATCGGTCTGAACATCTTAAACAACAACGGTGAAGCAGCTGGACAATCTGTTTTTCATTACCATATGCACTTCATTCCACGCTACGGACAAGGTGACGGATTTGGAGCAGTCTGGAAAACACAGGATACCCCTGCAGATGAAATGAGCAAAATCGCTCAAAATATTAAAGAAAACGTTAAAAACTAACGTTACATATTAAAACTGCCTTTTTTTAAACTGGGGCAGTTTTTTCATATTCTTTTTTGCACAATCTTTGTTGCTCTTGAAAGTAGTTGATCTCCGTTACAGGATGCTTGCTTTCCGGGGGGCGTGCGGTGAGCCACCTTGTCGCATCGCTCTTAGGTGTCTCACCTGTCCCGCTCATCCCCCAGGAGTCTCGCACCTTGCACTCCAATCAACTTTTTCCAAGAAGTAGTTCTAAAAATTTTTGAATGCAATCATTTTTTAACAAAAGCAGTTTTACATTTTTGATGAGGAGGAGAACGATGACACGCATCTATTTTCAAGCCGGACCCACAACATTGCCAAAAGAGGTTATGCAGCAAGCAAAGGAAGAGTGGGATGACTTCTTAGGTACTGGATTAAATATTATGGAGCATAGCCACAGGGGTTCAGAATATGAAGGCATCCATAATCAAGCGAAAACACGCATGAAACGTTTGCTCAATATACCAGATACACATGAAGTATTGTTCTTACAAGGCGGAGCAAGTCTACAGTTTGCCATGATTCCAATGAATTTTATTCAAGGTGGTAAGACTGCAAAATACGTACTCACTGGGGCATGGTCTGAAAAAGCTTATAAAGAAGCTCAGAAAATCGGAACGTGTGAGGCAGTCATTACAGGTAAGGACTCGGACTATCGCACCCTTCCAGAGATGAACTATGTTTCTAGCGAAAATGACGCCTATCTTCATATTACTTCCAATAACACGATCTATGGCACACAATGGTCAGACCTACATGCCTTCACTCATCCAAATCTTATAGCGGATATGTCGAGCGATATTATGAGCAGACCCCTATCTGTTGAAGATTATGGATTAATCTATGCCGGTGCTCAAAAAAACCTTGGACCTTCGGGTGTAACCGCCGTTATCGTACGTAAGAATCTGCTACAGGAAAATAAATCTGTTCCATCCATCTTGTCGTATTCGGTTCATGCAAAAAATAATTCTCTTTACAACACGCCTCCTGTTTACTCCATCTACTTGCTAAACCTTGTACTAGGGTGGGTAGAAAAGTGTGGTGGTGTCATTGAAATGGAAAAGAGAAATCATAATAAAGCTGGAGTCATCTACGATACGATTGATAAAAGCAATGGGTTCTACAACGGGTATGCTACAACTGAATCACGTTCGAACATGAATGTTACTTTCACTCTTTTAAATGACGAACTGGAAAAGCTGTTTATTAAAGAGAGCGAAGAAAACGGAATATATGGGCTAAAAGGACACCGGTCGGTCGGGGGTTTCAGAGCTTCTATCTATAATGCTGTACCTCAAGAATCGTGTGATAGCCTTGCACAGTTCATGAGACATTTTCAGGAAAAATACGGAAAGTAGTTCACAAACCTTTTCAGTTGTACGTGCATCTGTTAACATAAGGGTACTTTCGCATTAGGCCAAGAGGGCACTATTGGAAAGAAATTAGGCTAAGAGTAGCTGAGGAGAGATGAGAAAATGAATACGAATACTAAATCATTAGCTTTAACATCTGTACTGATTGCATTAGGGTATGTGTTTCACACTGTTGTACCCCCATTATTTTTTGGAATGAAACCAGACTTATTACTCGTGATGATGTTTTTAGCCATAATGCTATCACCTACTAAACAAAACGTGATCATTGCAAGTATGGCAGCTGGAGTCATTTCTGCACTAACAACTGGTATGGCCGGCGGACAGATCGCCAATATCGTTGAAAAACCTATAACAGCTTTTATCTTTTTGGCGTTGTTCTTACTTGCTAAAAAAGTAAAAGTAAATGCGATAAGCGCTGTTCTTTTAACAGTAGTCGGAACGATTATCAGCGGTACATTATTCCTCATGGTCGCCATGCTCGTAGCGGGATTACCTGGTACATTACTTAGCTTCATTGGAATGATCGTTGTTCCAACAAGCGTTGTTAGCGGCTTGATCATGTTTTTTATCTACCCGATCGCAGATCGACTATCTAAGCGTTCAAACTTAACTGCTAATTAAATAATGATAATTTCCAAATAAAAAGCCAGCTCCTATGGAGTTGGCTTTATGTATTTATCCTCTTCTTCTTTTTCTTCTTCCCACGTCTGAAAAGCTGCTATCTCAGTTGATAACGTTGAAAAAATAAAAGCTAGGACAGTTGCATCATCCAATAGTCCTGCTCCAATCAAAAAATCAGGCACTGCATCAATTGGACTAACAAAATACAGAAGTCCTGCGACCACTAATAGTAAAGATTTTTTCGAGACATCACGATAGTCGCCTCTTTTATATGACTTTACCATTCGAACTAACGCTTTTACTTGAGAGCCTAGGTTACTTAAACCTTGTTTATCTGGTTGTGAACTTTTTTTCTCAGCTTCTGTAATGAGCTCACCCGTTTGAGTAGAACTTTCGAGCACAGCATTCGCTTTTTCCTTCATTTTATTAAAGTAGTTGCCGATTGTGTTTTGTTTCAACCCATATCCCTCCATTCTTTTTATTATGTATACCCTCTTTTAAACATCTTCGTCAATTGTGAAACTTTTTTTCCTTTTCATTTATTTTATATTATCATTCTCCAAAGTCAGTCAAATATCTTCTGTTTTAGACAAGTATGACATTTTTTGAAACCAACGTACTTCGTCACTATTTCCTTCTAACATTCCTATTGTATCAACGGTTTCAAATTTCGACCGTTCTATAATAGCTTAATCTTGCATGTCCAAACATGACGAAATCTATCGGGAAATATTTTTATATTCGTCATTATTTTTCATAGGAATATAAGAGAAATTCACGAATTCATTAGATAATAAAAGAATGAGGAGGAATTATAAGATGTCTAAACAAAAATCCATGGTAGTAGGTTTCGCATTAGGAACGGTGGTTACTGCAGCAGCTACTCTGCTTTCTACACCAAAAGCAGGTAAAGAAGTAAGACAAGATCTTAAAGTGAATATGGATAAAATGAAATCGACGTTCTCCAGCATCAAACGTGATGGCATTCAGCTTAGAGCAAAGATCAGATTTGCTAACAAAGAAAAAGAAGAGGCTCTACAAGAAACTGCTGCCTCTACAATTGAAGAAGCTCCTGAAGAAATGGAGCAAGAAATTAAATAATCCCAAAAAAATTCTCCCTTTTTGGAGAATTTTTTTTATCTATACTTCCGAACGAGTAAGAACACTTACATCAACACCATATCAGCTAAAAGTTATATAACTATTTTACTAAAAAATAAGGAAAAATTGAAAAATTTTACTTTCTTATTATAGGAAATACTGGCATAATGAGGAATAGGATGTGTTTTATAAGATGGAGGGGCATTTTAAAAATGAACAAAGATCAATTATATAGTTTTCAAGAAGCCATGATCTATAGTCACAAACTTTCACAGATTAGTAAAGCATTATGGAAAAGTGTAGAAAAAGACTGGCAAAATTGGATTAAGGATTATGGTTTAAACATTAATGAACACCATATTCTATGGATTGCTCATCATCTTGAGGGTGCATCAATCTCTGATATTGCAAAGTTTGGCGTTATGCACGTATCCACTGCTTTTAACTTTTCAAAAAAGCTTGAAGAACAAGGCTATCTAACATTTTCTAAAAAAGAAGATGATAAGCGAAATACATATATTTGTCTAACACCTAAAGGTGAAGAGCTTTTACTTCAAACATTGAACACGTACGATCCTTCAAAGTTTGGTGTTTTCAGTGCTTCTATGCCGATTAAAGAGTTATTTGGAAGGTTCCCAGAGTTTCCTGAATTGATGTCGATCATCCGCAATCTATATGGCGATGACTTTATGTCGATTTTCAACAAACTCGAAGAAAAGATCGAAGCATCATTAGATGATCAGCCTGCATCACCTGTGATAGCAGCTGAAGAAATTGCCTCTTCTCATTCGTAACGTACAGATAACTCATAAAGCTTCTCCATCAAAGAAATATACTTTTCTTGTTGAAGCAAAGCAGTAATCGTTTCTCTTGGGGAAAGCTTTGGCGTTAACATGCCTGCAAAATGCAACAATAGCGGTGTGTAATGTACAAAGCCTTCTTCACTCTGCATTTCATATTTTCGTTGAAGCTCATCGCAAAGAAGGAAGACCTTATTCACTTCCTGCTCGGTGAGCTTTTTTTCCATGACCAGTCTAAAAAATGGATACGCTGTAAGATCGACACTCTCAATCGTTAGCTGATTATAAAATTCTAGTCGTTCAAGTCGTTCTTCCACCGTCTCCATACAAAACCCTGCTTTCTAGTCATTGTCTGTCTATAATAATTATAATCCAACTTTCTCCATTTGGGTATGAATAATTGAGGAAGAATAAATAAAGCGCTCCTTCCCTAACGTGCTCGGGTAGAAGCGCTTTTTTCTAGTTATTCGTATAGACTCCGAATTTAATAGAGTTCTTCTTTAGATCGAATTCTTCCGCTTTCACCGCATAGCCTTTCTTTGTTGGCATTTCGGTCACTCTCATCAAAATGCTCTCATCTTTCGGATAGACATCTACCCATTCAGGAAACTGGACGGTCTTTTTAATCAATGTAAACACCTCGTCACCGGGTAGTGGGAAACGTCCTACTTGCATATCCTTTTCCTTCAATAAAAGATCACCGTTTTCAAGAACCTCAGGCTCAAAGGTAACCTGATAAGGAAGCTCTTGATCAAACGCGATAAATGATCCGTTAAGCACGGCTTCATCACTACGCAAATTAACGTATACGTTCACATCTGGCGCTTTTTTGCGGAGCTCTTTATTTAACAGATCTTCCACCTGTTCCTTTTCTGTATGTATGCTTAAGAGTTTTTGATTGTCTCGAATATCTGTATCTAGTGAACTACGATCTAAACGGCCACCAGCAGGGTCACTAAAAAGCATAACGGCTATGGCGATCGGTACAATTAAAAATAGAAGCAATAGTGTAAAAAATGCCGTTTTCCATTTATTCATAAATTTCTCTCCCTCTCTCATCTCTTAGAAGTTATTTTCCTATTCATATTCCACATATTTTGGTAAAGTTAAACAAGTAGTTCATGTTGGAGGTTTTCATATGGCAGGCTATATCTTCGTTTTTTTGGCACCAATCTTTTTATTCGTTTTTAACTCACTCACTCACAAGTTATGTGACAAAAAGAACTTGTCCTCAAAACAGCAAGACTCGGTTTATCGTACGATCAACGTTTCTATTACCATTCTGCTCATTTCATCCTATGTTTCAAACGTTCTATAGAAAATATAAAAAGGGGGAACCTAAATTGCATTCCCCCTTGAGTAACCGTACCATACACATGCTGCACCTTTTGATCAAGAGTAGTAAAACACACATTAACGAAACTGCTTATAAACGTCAAGCCTGATCAGTCCCCCTTCGTAAGAAAAGGTCCTGCTTAGCCGTCATTTATTTTAGCAGAAACATGCAGCACCTACGATAATCAAAAGAATAAACAACACAACAATCAATGCGAAGCCTTTTCCATGCCCGTATCCACCGTAACCCATGAAAGCCACCTCCTTTGATATTCTGTACACTATCCTATGCATGACCCGTAATTCACGCATAGGCATTCGCCCTTTAAATTAATTTAAATTTCTATTCACCATCAATAGCAGTAACAAGCTCCAATAATGATGAGAAGGATAAAAAGAACTAAGATTAGTGCTAATCCTCCCCCATGACCGTAACCATAACCCATCATCATACCTCCCTTTTCTTTCTCCATATCATATAGTGATACGCCCTATTGTGATTAGACGAATGACCCGGTTTTTAAAATTTTTTTATTAAAATCGTATAGAATACCCGAAAATACTGGATTTATAATGTGTAAATTTTCTCATATTTCATTTATTGAATAGGAATACCCATAACGTTTATGCTATAGTAAGAGTTGTTAAATTATTACTTCACAGTAGGAGTGTTTGAAAATGAAAAAATGGATGTTATCAATTGGACTCACAGCGGGACTAATTTCATTATCCGCTTGTAATAATGCTGGTGGTGCTGATTCAGAAGCCATCGTAGAATCTAAAGCAGGAGATATCACGAAAGAGCAATTCTACAATAAGATGAAGGAACAGTACGGGGATCAAGTTCTTAATCAAATGATCGACGAAATGGTGCTTGAAGATAAATATAAAGTAACAGACAAAGAGATTGAAAAAGAAACAGATAAGATCAAAGAAGAGCTTGGTGGCGAGGATGCTTTCAAACAAGCACTTGAACAAAACGGCTTATCTGATGAAAAACAGCTAAAAGAACGCATCAAGTCTATGCTTTTAAATGAAAAAGCAGCAACAGAAGGTGTTAAAGTTTCTGAGGATGAAATGAAAAAAACATTCGAAGAAAAATACAAAACAGAAGTTAAAGCGAGCCACATTCTTGTAGAAGATGAGAAGACGGCTAAAGAAGTTCAAAAGAAATTAAACGAAGGCGGAGACTTTGCTAAATTAGCAGAAGAATATTCTAAAGACCCTGGTTCAAAATCAAAAGGTGGAGACCTTGGCTTCTTCGGTAAAGGCGCAATGGTTCCTGAATTCGATAAAGTTGCTTTTACCCTTGAAAAAGGAAAAACAAGTGAACTGGTTAAATCTGATTATGGTTACCACATCATTAAAGTAACGGACAAGCGTGAAAACAAGTTCGAAGACAAGAAAGAACAGATCGAACAAGAGCTTAAGCAACAAAAAGCGAAGCCTATCACTGAGATCTTAGAAAGCCTGAAGAAAAAAGCGGATGTTAAAGTAAAAGATAAAGAATTAAAAGAAAAGATGGAAAAGAAAGCTGAACAACCTCAAATGCCACAAATGCCTCAACAATAATGGCATGATATATGAAAACCAGACCTTTGATGGGGTCTGGTTTTTGTTTTGTATTTATATAGAAAGCTATGGGGCATCAAAATTGGATGCAATAGCCACAGAAGTTACAGATCACATAAAAATTGTGGCGAATCACATAAAAATCATGGTGAATCACATAAAAAATACACGTCATCACATAAAAAAGGCGTATCATCATATAAAATGATAATATCACTCGAACATATCTACCCTAGAAAGACAGAACAATCAAAAGACCTGCTCTTAGCAGGTCTTTTCCTTAATTCTACAGACGATTTGAGTCATCATGATAATGATCTTCATCCCCTGCTGCTGCGACTAAATCCTCTGCATCATCATCTTCAGCGGATTCCTGAGCCTTTGCTCTCTCGATACGCTCCATGTATACTCTGCCTTCTTCTTCAATCACTCTTTGCTCGATTTCACGATCTTCTTGGAACAATGTAACGATCCGATAACCACTATAGATAATGCCGCAAAGCACAAAATACATCCACCATGGAGTCATAGTAAAGAAGTTGCCCACTCCAGCTGAATATTCTTTTAACACAAAGGCAGCTATGAGTATGGCACCGAAAAATAAAGCAGCGTATCCTTTCATCATTTAACTCCCCCTTATTAGACAAGCTTTTAATCCAGTCTATGAGGGAAAATTAAAAGTTATGTCATGAAAGTGCAGGTTCAGCTTTAGATTCTTTTTCCTTTTTGTTGGACTCCATTTTTTTGTCAAACGCACGGAACATCAAGTAATAGAGTCCTGCACTCATTACTGCTAATACAAACAGAAGGTAGAACGTATTTTCAAAACCAATCCACATCGTTAATGGAATAGAGATCGGTGCGATCGTACGTCCGATTGTAAAGCGCAGACCCGCTGCAGCAAAGTACTGCCCTCTCATGTTTTCGGGCGCTAGCTTAGAAATAAAGCTTTCTTGGATCCCAACTACCATCAGTTCAGCCGTTGTAAAGATGACCATCGCACCAAAAAGGATCCACATCATCGTCGTACTTCCAAACACTAGCATCGACACACCATATAGAAGTGCAGAAAGAATAAATACCCTGCCTTCTTTGAATCGATTCATCCATTTAGCCATCCAAACTGTACATAACGCTACCATCAATCCGTTAAGCGAGATCAGATAACCAAAAACCTTTTCACCCGTTAACGAAATATCCCAATTGCCAATTGCAAAAAGCGATTGTTCTGGTACTTTTTCCGTTGTATAAACAGCTAGGAGTAGATCCATTTGCATGAAGGTCTGAGCTACAAGAATACCTGCTAAGATAAATAACAAGAATAATTTATCACTCGCGATCACTCGATAGTCTTTCAACTGTTCGCCGATCGCCTGGAACCAATTCTTATCAGTCCCTACTTGTTCTAATACTTCTTTCTTTACCGGAACCGTTTCACGAATGTATTTTGCTAACACGACGGCTAACACAACGCTTACGAGCAAACATGCTAGCAATAATTCAAAACGGTAAGAGAAAAAGAAGATACTTCCTAATACAGGACCAAAGACCACCGATATATTGATCGATGTGTAAAACACTGCAAAAACTTCACTTCTATGCTTTTCTTCTACAACGTCTGCGATCATCGCGTGACTAGCTGGCCAATATAGAGAACCAAACAGTCCTAACGCTGAAAACGCAATAAACGTTAAGATCGGTGAATCCATCCACGGTGAGTTAGCAAGACAGAAAAATATAAACGTTGCTGCCTGGCCCCAAGCCGAGATTACCATCATCTTCTTTCGTCCATATTTATCCGCACAATAGCCACCTACAAGGTTTGTGATGACGCCGACAACTTGTGACAGGACTAATAAAATACCAGCTGTTGTTTTTCCCATTTCATCTGAAAAGTAAATCGCCATAAACGGGAAGAACATCCAAAACAATAGATTTACAAAAAACTCTCCAATTAAACGAACCTTTAAATTAGCATCCCAATCTTTCCATCTCATGCTGTCCACTTCTTCCTTTTTGTTATTTCCGACACTGTTGATTTATCTGATCCAACTTTTGAGCAGTCACCTTCATAAGCAAGCCGTGAATACAGCAATTTTTCCAATGAGAGCATAGAAAAAAGCCTATGAGTATACACAGTCACATGTGCATACCATAAGCTTTTCGTTAAAAAGGCTCGGGATGACACATGGAGAGATTGCTCAAAAGCAGGTAGAATCGCATAGCAAAATAAGCCTTCCCAAATGGGACTAGACGTTATTTAGCTTGCTTTCTTACCTTACCTTGAACAATGCTAACCATGAGTCATTGCCTCCTAAAATTTCGTTTCTTAACTTCCAATTCCAAATTTACCATAACTCCCATTTTTACACAATGGGTTAATTTATTAATATTGGTGCTTCGTTGTCCTTGTCAGTTGTTGATTTCCGTTTCAGGTTGTTCGCTTTCCGCGGGGCAGGCGGTGAGCCACATTCGTACGTTTCACTTTTAAGTGTCTCACCTGCCCGCCTGTCCCGCAGGAGTCTCACACCTTCCACTACAATCAACTATAAAAGAAGACAATAAAAACGATTAATAGCAAAAAACACTACAACACTGCCTTTATAATAGGGCCTTAATTTTTCGCAAATTCCCCTTGGAACAACGGTTTATATAACGATCGATTTTCTAGAGCGAACTGCTTATCTGTAAATTCTCCAGGCTGTACCTTTTCGAGTGCGCGGTCCATCATATTCATTCTAGCATCAAAATTATCGATCATATGAAGGATCTCTGCTTCACGAATCAACGGCGCTTTAGGGCTTCCCCACTCAGGTTTACTGTGGTGACTTAAAACTAGATGCTGAAGAACGGTTACTTCTTCTCCTTCGATCTCTAACTCATCTGCCGCCTTTCCGATCTCGTTCACCATGATTGTAATGTGACCGAGCAGCTTTCCTTCGAGTGTGTAAGACGCAGCAACTGGTCCTGACAACTCGATGACTTTTCCAAGGTCATGCAGGATGATTCCAGAATAAAGAAGATCCGTATCTAGAGACGGATAGAGCTTACTGAACGCTTTAGCCATATCCAGCATGGATACAACATGAAAAGCAAGACCAGATACAAACTCATGGTGGTTCTTAACCGCAGCAGGGTATTCTAGAAATTCAGCTTGATGTTTCTTTAATAAGTGTCTTGTGATTCGTTGGATATTTGGATTCTTCATCTCAAATATGTATTTGGTGATCGTCTCTACCATCGCGTCTTGAGATAATGGAGCTGTTTCTAGGAAATCACTAACCTTAACACCATCTAGTTCCGTTGCAGGGCGAATGGCTTTAAGCTTTAACTGCATTTTTCCTCTGTAGTTCCCCATCTCACCAGCTAGTTTTACGATAGCTTGAGCTGCGTAGAGCTCTTCGTCTTCTGGTGAACTATCCCATAGTTTTGCCTCAACATCACCTGTTTGATCTTGAAGGATCAGCGTCAAGAATGGTTTACCATTACTTGCCGTCCCTTTTACAGATGATTTGATAAGAAAGAAACCATCTACGACCTCTCCTACCTTATAAAACGCAAGTCCTTTTTTCATCTTTCACCCCGCCTTTCTTTGCTTTAGTATAGCATATCCGTCTATTTAACTACTTGTCGTAACACTCTAGCTGTAAAAATTACAACTAGTGAATGATTCTCTTCTACCTTTTTCTTTTAAGGTTAGTAATCGGAATTTTAATCTGAAAAGCTACACCTTCTGCTCTATTTTCCGCGACAACTCTTCCTCCATGCAATTCCGCAATTCGTTTTACGATAGCAAGGCCCAGCCCAAACTGACCTTTATTTCCTTTACGGAACGGCTGGAAAATCTCTTCCCCAGTCACACCAGTAAGACGTTCTCCATCATTAAACACTTCAATAACAAATTCAGATCCGTTATTAAAAGCAGAGAGTCGAATCGTCTTATGTGCATAACGCAATGCGTTTTGAACTAAATTATCAAGGAGGATACCCCATTGTTCTTTATCGCCGTTCAGATTGTAATGATTACCTGTAATCTCAAAATCGATATCTTCACGCTGATATCTGAAGCGTTCAACAATATCTTCTGCTAGGTCACCAAAGTTAAAGTTCTCTTTTGTTAGTACATCAAGTTTCAAAGCATCAAGCTTTGTATAGTACAGCATGTTTTGAACACGCTTTTCCATTCTTTCCGTTTCTTTTAAGATCACGTCCATCATATCTTCCGTTGTATCTTTCGGCATGATGCCATCTTTGACAGACTGAGCGTAACTCTTAATCGTCATAATCGGTGTCTTTAATTCATGAGAAGCGTGCTGAATAAACGTTTTTTGTGCATGGTCATGTCTTAACAAGTTTTGACGCATCTCTTCAAACTGCTTGGAAAGAATATAGAATTCATCATCACCCTTCCAATGAAACGGCTCTTGCCAGTTGCGTTTAGCAATCTGTTCGAACCGCTTTCCTAAGATGGTGAGTGGCGATCGTAAATACCGCGCTAACCAAATCGCAGGAATGATTGAGAATATGCCTGTGAACAATAAGATCAGTACGAGTCTTAGCCATAATCTGTTGACCATTTGATCGCGATACGTATCCCACATATAAGAGATTAAGTATACCTTTTCGCCTTTTACGTTCGTCTTTGTTGTGATTGCATAGAACAAGGTCGCATCTTCGTACGTTAACTCGTAACGACCTTTATTCTTCTTTTGGTTGTATGCTTTTTCAGCCATCTCATAAAGAACTTCTTCAGGTACAGGGTCACCTTGTGAGTTGGCATACTTGTCAACAATCACAACATGTCCAACATCACGAGCTGCATTCCTTCTCTCAATAAAATCAGTTGGAGACTCCCCTTCTCTAGGAAGCTGATTATTGGGATCCCAGACATTCTGCTGTTCGTTCTCAATGATTCGATACGTTTCTTCAGTCAGCGTGTCTTTAATGGAAAGCGGATAGATGATCGCGGTTAAGAGACCAATCGTAAATATCAGCAGACCGAATGAAAGCCATATCCGCTGAGTTAGATTTAAGCGTATCATGACGGTATGATCCTATAACCAGCTCCGTAAACGGTCTCTAAGTTCAATCGAGGCATCTTCTTACGAACGCGTCTGATGACATCATCCACAGCACGTTCAGATCCGAAATAATCGTCTCCCCACACATATTCTAGAATCTCTTCTCGCTTACGAGACTTCCCTTTATTCTCAATCAAATAAAGAAGAACATCGATCTCTTTTCCTGTAAGATTGATCATCTCACCATCACGTGTGATCTTTCTTGAGATTGGATCGATCATATATCCTGTAATTTCAATCGTTTGTGGCAAGCGGTTACCGGTTTCATAGATTCTTGTTAACAGTTTTCTTACGCGAATAACGAGCTCTCTTGGCATGAAAGGCTTTGCTAAATAATCATCACTGCCCAGCTCAAGTCCAACGATTCGATCCAAGTCTTGGTCTCTCGCAGAAACAAAAATAACAGGGATGTCTGAAGCTTTCTTGATCTCTTTAATAATTTCATAGCCATCCATACCTGGCAGCATAATATCTAATATCCAAAGGTGCGGTTTGTTTTCTTCCGCACTTTTCAAAGCATCTTCTCCATTGTGAAAAACCGAAACGCTCCAGCCTTCTTTTTCCATATAGGCTTTCAGCACTTGAGCAAGATCTTGTTCATCCTCTACTAAGTAAATGGAATACTCATTTGACATGAGCCATTCCCCTCCTTTGGTTACATTTCAGCGATAACAGATTGATGTGGCCAATGTATGACAGGGACTGCCGAAACCGTAGATGCAATATGTTTATGACAGGTAAAGAATAACACCTGCCGATCAAACGCCGTTTCTTGTATCAGTTGTAATGTTCGCTTTGTCCTTAACCCATCAAAGTTAACCGCAATATCATCCATTAAAATCGGGAAGTCTCTTGGTCCGGCATGATAAGCTACTGCTAATCGGATAGCCAAATACACCTGTTCAGCAGTACCTCGACTTAACTCATGCGGATAAAAACCTAAGCCATCCCCATTTAAAACCATTAATTCATTATTATCTGTGAATGTGATAGATTGATATTCACTTTCTGTTATTTTACTAAAATAAACACTCGAAGTCTCTAAAACCGCTGGCAGCTTTGTTTTTTGATAATCTTCCTTCACTTTTGAAAGTGCATGCTGTGCCAGACGTAAGCTTGCCCACTTCTTCACTAGCGTGTTCCATTCTTCTTTAAGCATCTCATATCGATGCAGGTTCTCTGAGTAACTGCCATCTTCAAGCAGTTTCGTTAATTCCCAATCCAATTTCCCTTTAGCTTCTACCTTCTCGTCGTACCGTTTTTGCTTTTCTTGCACCTGTTCTTCCAAGATTGAAAGTTGATGAAGGGTTGTTTCATAATTCACCGTTACTTTTTCTGCCATCACTACGATTTCATCATTTGAAAATCCTAACGATATAAATTGATTATAAAGCGTTTCACGTTCTTCTTTTAGCTTGCCGAACCGTTCCTTGTTCTTACCTTTTACATAAAAGTCCGCTTCGTTGCTAACTTTAGCTGCATCCCATAGACTGCGGATTTGAATATCTATAAATGAAACCTTTTTCTGAAGCTCATTCTTCCGCTCGATGAGTTCTTTTTTGTTTTGCTGTATGTGATCTGCTCTCGACTGATTTTTAAGTTGCTTCTCTAATTCTGCATAACAAGAGTTGATCCAGCTTTTCGTATCTTCCTGAAGTTCTTCACCTAATGCAAGCGATAGTGAGGAAGCCTTCTTCTCATAACTGCTTTGCTTAAATTCTATATCCTGCACTTTATTCTCTGCATCATTTCGCTGTCTTAATAACTCTTTAAGCTGAAGCACTCGTTTCATATAACCTGAAACAAAAAGACGATCCAACTTCCCACTGTATCCTTGATCAGACGCCCATCGTTTCGCATGGTCCCAGACAGATGCTTCTTCCACCTCTAAATAATCCAGACGTTTAGCAAGCTGTACATAAATGTTGTTTTCATTAGAAAGTTGTAATGAGAGCTCAAGCCATTGTTTCCTATGAACCTCATCTTCTAACAATCGCTGATGTACGTGTTTTGGCATCTCGTCACCAGACTGATTCCTCTTTAAATACAGAAAACTTAGTACTAGAGCTGTAATCAGTAGCAGCACTCCTCCAAGCATGACAGGAGGATGGTTTGAAACCCAGCCCGACCATACGAGTAAGAGGGAAGAAAGAATGGGTAATAGTGTTGTGTAAACAGGAATCTTTCGAGTTTCTTTATGATTGGAGTGCTGATACTTTGCATATTCTTCTTCAGAAAGAAGTTTCTTCTTATGTTTTGCTTCTTCCGTTTCTAATCGCTCCAACTTCACTCTAGAATCCTCGAGCTCGTCTTCTAACCTACTTTTTTTATCTTGAATCTGCTCATTCTGCCTGATTAAATCTTCAAGAAAATGAAGCGATGATAAAGACAGTGAAAGTTCCTTGAGTTCTTTTCCAGACCAGGCTTCACCGATTTCATCATAAAGCTCTCTTTCCTCTTTTCTTAACGACTGAATGTGGCGTTGTAGCTCTTGAAGCTGGTTGAAAAGATGTTCATATTCAGGAAATAAGTTAAACAAACGTTTAATCTCTGTTTCATACTGTATGATATTTTCATTACTTATGATGGATCCGAGCTCACCTTCAGCATCTTGAATACGGCTATCAACGTAAGTAAAGTCATTTTTCAAGCGTGACAATTCTTTTCGTAACTCCTCATATTGTTGAAGACCGTTCTCTGGAAAAGAATATGATTCAGAATCAAAAGAGCGAATCTCGACATCAAGCTGCTTGTACCTTTGTAATACGGGCTTTAATTCGAGCAGCCTCTTGTTTGAGAGAAGTTCGGTTTGAAGCTCTGTTAGTATTTGTTTAATTACTTCTAGATCCTTTTCATGGCCATCTTTCTCGTTCATTAACGCTTGATAACTCTCATTTTTTTCTTTTAAGAGTTGCAGGGATTTTGCTGCAGATGATAGCTGTTCTAATCTTTCATTAATGATTGGTTTTTTACCTGCCTTTTTAAATAAGAGGGCTTGTTTCTTTTCAAAGGTTTGTTCGATGTCTAATAGATCACGGTCACCTGAGATCGCGGTGCTTAATAAAAAGTTTCCAAGTTCTTCCGATGATAACTTGTCTAATTTTTGTAATCCATCTAGTCCAAAGCAAAAAGCACCCGTATACAAAGATTGTTCCATTCCGTCCAACAATTGTAGCAAAAATGTCTCTTCTTTCTGTTGACCGCTGTCATCATAAAGCCTGAGATCACCGGTTACAGTTGAACGTGCAACTCTTTCAATCGTCCATGTTCCGTGTACCTGATGATGAATGGTAATCTTACCACCCATTCTGTTTCCGTCTTTCGGTTCATAGCGGCGTTGATTTTGACTTTTTGTAGGAAAACCGTAGAACATACATTTAATAAAGTCCATCAAAGTAGTTTTTCCGGCTTCGTTTTCTCCGTAAAGAATCTGCAGCCCTTTATTTTCGAAGGAAATTTTACAATCCTTTAATCCACCGAAATGATAGATATGTAGGGTAACGAGTTTCATCTTTTCACCTACCTGTTTTTATGAAGTTCAGATAATAACAATTGTTCTGCTTGTTGTTTAATATCTTCCCAATCTTGTTCGTTCAACTCTATGTATTTTCTAGCTGTTCTGTGTGTAGATAACTCTGAGATCGCTATTTGCAATTCTGTGTCATCCTCTAAAATACTCTGTAGATCTTGAAAAAAGGCTGACTGTTTCATGGACTGTTCCTCTTGAAGAGATGGACTTGTTACATTCTTGATCGCAACAACATTTACAAAAGAAGAGTCATAATCTTCTTCACGCAAGATTTCTTCTAGATCTTCTATGAATGTTCCATCCAAAAGCTCATGATAAAGCTGTGTCTGACCCGTCAACTTTAAGACGAGGAGTACACCTTTATTTTGTTGCAGATAAGTGCTGATCTTTTTTTCGCACAAAAAGATCACTTCTTGCAGACTATCAACCTCTGTTAAATCAACTCGGCATTCCTGCCAATCGATTTCAGACGTGGAGTAAAACTGACTTTTTACTTCATTATGGTTTAATGTAACGATGTAACCACCTTTTTCACCTAGTTCTCCACTATGTCTGCCTTGTATATTCCCTGAATAACGAACGGGTGGTTCGAGATTTAGATCGATTCGTTTATGAATGTGGCCGAGTGCCCAATAATCGTAGCCTTTTTTTAGAAGCTCTGTTAATAAAAATGGTGCATATCTGCTGTGTCCGCTATAACCATCAGCCTGTCCATGCAAAATACCGATATGATAAAGATCATCTCTTTTTTCTGGATAGTGTAATGTTCGATCATCTGTGACCGCTGCGGTTTCATAACTAAATCCGTGCAGAGCTGCTACTACTCTTCCCTGTTTTTCAAAATGAAGAGTCTGAATGTGGCTGCCATCAAAAAAGTGCACATTGCTTGGCCATTCAAGATCTACCCATTGTCCATCTAACGGATCATGATTGCCATGAACAACATATACGTTTATGTTGTGACTGTTCAATTTCATGAAACAATTTTTCAAAAACGACTGAGCTTTTAAACTTCGGTTCCCACTGTCATAAAGGTCACCTGCAATTATTACAAAATCTACTTCTTCTGAGATTGCCAGATCGATAAGCCGTTTAAAGGATACGAACGTGCTATCAAAAAGTCGCTGAAAAAGCCTCTCAGGCAACGAGGAAAGTCCTTTGAACGGACTATCTAGATGAAGATCTGCACAATGTAAAAACTTTATCATTTCACTCATCCTCTTTTTCTACCATTCTTCCCTTCATTTTAACATATATACGAAAGCACGTTCGCTTGTGAACGAGTAAAAAAGAGAGCACGAGGCTCTCTTTTTCAGATTAGATGTCGGTTGTGTTTTTCTTCTCTTGCTTCGATAAAAGAAGAGCTTGCTTGAACAACTTCAGGGACGGTGCGTTTCCGTACATTAATACACCACCGCGATACACACGAGCACCAATTATAGCAAACAAGAAGATAGCTCCGACTAGGACGCTGATTCCTAGTGCTACTTCCCAAACTGGTAATGAAAGCATCCCTACACGAAGCAGCATGAGCATCGGTGTGAACAGCGGGAAGTAGGATGCAGCAGCAACGAAACCAGACTCTGGGTTTTCTCTGCCGAACATAGCGATCATGAATGCTGCCACAATCACGATGACTACTGGTGTCATCAGATTATTTACTTCTTCAACTCTGCTGATCAATGAACCCAGCATCGCAAATAGAGTTGAGTAGAGGAAGAATCCTAAAATGAAAAACACAAGAGCATAGATGATTAATGAGGTTGGAATCTCATTCAACTTTAATTCATTTATAATACTCTCACTTCCGCTAAGCTGTCCGTTCAATTTAACAGCAAGAAATCCTCCCGCAATAAACAGCGCAAGCTGAGTTAATGCTACGAGTACGATACCAAAGATTTTCCCAAACATTTGTGTCACAGGCGATACAGAAGAAATCAGGATTTCCATAACACGTGAAGATTTTTCTGTTGCTACCTCTACAGCGATCATACTTCCATACATCATGACGGCCATGTACATGAAAAATAGGACCACGTACACTAAGATATATACTTGTGCTGCTTCTTCTTCACTTTTCGCTGAATCTGACAATGACTCCTTTGCAAAAGTAACCGGAGAATAAATAGCAGCGAGCTGTTCTTGGTTCAATCCAATGGACTCGGCAGCTGATTTGTTCTTAATCTGTTGCAGTGCCAACTCTACATCCGCAATCAGGCTCTGCTGTGTTACATCTTCTGCTTTATAAGTTCCTGTAATGATGCCTGAAGCATCTTTATCCAGAATTAAAAGTCCTTCAATTTTACCATCAAGTACTGCTTTTTCTGCTTCACTTTCCGATTTCGTAAACGCTTCTGCTTTCAAATCATCATTTGTTTGCTTAAGTTGTGTTTGAAGAGCTGGAAGTGTCTCTCCTGTTCGGTCAATAACCCCAATTTTAGAAGCCTCATCTTCACCGAACATTTTTGTGATCTCGTTCATATTCGTTATGACAAATAACAAACCGATTGTAATCAATGTAGTGATCAGGAATGGTTTCGATTTAATTTTAGATCGGTATGTATGCATCATTACCGTCATAAATTTACTCATGAACTACACCTACTTTCTCGATGAAGATATCATTTAAGGAAGGTTCCTCAAGTTCAAACTTTCTTACAAATCCTTTTGATTGAATAGCTTGGAATAAATCCTTTGCTACTTCTTCTCGTTCAATTTGAAGAATGATTCCGTCTCCTGTTGTACGA
This sequence comes from Fictibacillus sp. 18YEL24, assembly GCF_015903855.1. Classification (GTDB taxonomy): domain Bacteria; phylum Bacillota; class Bacilli; order Bacillales; family Fictibacillaceae; genus Fictibacillus; species Fictibacillus phosphorivorans_C. Next base: position 19,899 of record NZ_JACZDT010000003.1, on the reverse strand, counting down.
TGCTTAATAACTCCAGCCGTATCTTTCAGATAAGTTAGATCAAAGTCTGCTTTAACAGATACGTTCTTTTTCCCAAAAGATCGTTTGATTTCTTTTAGATTTCCTTGAACAACTGACTTTCCTCTATGCATGATACAAAGATGCTGACATAGTTCTTCTACATGCTCCATTCGGTGAGAGGAGAAAACAATCGTCGTTCCTTCTTTTTTAAGCTCATGAACAGCACTCTTTAGAAGCTCAACGTTCACAGGGTCTAGTCCGCTAAACGGTTCATCTAAGATCAAAAGTTCCGGACGATGAAGAACAGCCGCGATGAACTGAATTTTTTGCTGATTTCCTTTAGACAACGCTTCTACCTTCTTATTCAAATACTCTTCTGCTCCGAAGCGCTTCAACCACTTATCCGTCTGTTCTTGAATTTGTGATCGCGTCATACCACGCAACTGCCCGAGATAGATCAACTGCTCTCTAACTGTCAGCTTTGGATACAATCCTCTTTCTTCGGGTAGATACCCTATAAGATCGCTCGTCTCATACGAGATTTCTTTATCGTTCCATGTAATTCTTCCTTGTGATGGTGTTAATAATCCTAAGATCATTCGAAATGTCGTTGTTTTTCCCGCACCATTCGCACCTAACAAACCAAAGATCTCACCTCTAGGAATCTGTAAGTTAATTCCGTCAACGGCTGTAAAACTACCAAACTGTTTCCTTACTTCGTTAATGGTCAACATGACTATATCCCTCCCGCTGTAAAATATACCATATATTCCTAGTACGCGGGGTAATAGGTTAAGTTTCATATAAATTCTTAAGTTTAAGGCAGGAAAAATTCGTCGAATGTTGAAATCCAATTTAGATACGAAAGGAGTTCGATCATCATGAATACATACGCACTAACTGCATACGAAAGTAATGGTGAAAAAATATTGGATGAAACAATTTCTGCACAGAGCGACTCTGAAGCAAAAGAGCAAGGAGAAGCCCGTTTGGCTGAACTGAACATGCAAGAAAAAACGCATCGTCTGACTTCACCAAAGGGACAGTTGCTTCTTTTCCATCGCTAATGAAACTCATGGAAACGAGGGAGAAAACAGTGAGTGAAGTGATTCTACGAGAAGCTCGATACGATGACAGTTATGAACTTTCTTATTTAATGGGAGAGCTCGGTTATCCAACCAAGCCAGAAGAGATGACAGAGCGATTAGAAACGCTGCTTCCTAATCCGGCTTATGCTTGTTTTGTGGCTTGTGTAAACGACCAAGTGATTGGGATGATCGGCCTTGCAAAGGGTATATATTTTGAAAAAAACGGCTGCTATGCACGTATTACTGCTCTAGTGGTAAGTGAAGAATTCAGAGGAAACGGTATAGGCAAGGAACTTGTTCGTTATGGGGAAGAATGGGCAAAAGAACAAGGCTGTACGGCGATCCTGCTTAATAGTGGAAAACAAAGAACGGATACGCATGAGTTCTATCGTAGTCTAGATTATGATGATACAGGGTTGCGGTTCATTAAGGTGATGCTTTAATTATCAGCCGCTTAAAATTCTTCATTTAGAAGCAAGAAGATCGAGGAAGTAAAGTTTTTGAGGAGCGGAGTGTAGTCCACCTACATGAGCACCGAGAAAACAAAATCGACGAAGAAATTCGCCGCTTATCAATGAATAAAGATAAAACCGGATGCTGGATCTAGCACCCGGTTTTTCCTATTTATCCGCTCAATTCTTTGACCCCGTTATATCTTGTTGTCTATTTTAAGTTAACCCACACACTCTTAACTTCTGTGTAGTTGTTTAATGCATAAGATCCCATTTCACGTCCGATACCTGATTGCTTGTATCCGCCGAATGGTGAAGCAGCATCAAACGCATTATAGCAGTTCACCCATACCGTACCAGCACGAAGCTTGTTCGATACATAATGAGCTGTTTTTAAATTCTCAGTCCATAGTCCTGCAGCAAGACCATACTCAGAGTCGTTTGCACGTGAAATCACATCATCCAAGTCATCAAACGGCATTGCAGCCACAACTGGTCCGAAGATCTCTTCTTTTGCGATCGTCATCTTATCATCTACATCAGCGAAGATTGTCGGCTCAACAAAGTATCCTTTGTCAAATGGAGTTGTTCCTCCTGTTAACAATTCTGCACCCTCATCTTGTCCTTTTTGAATATATCCAAGAACGCGGTTATGCTGTTCTTGAGATACGAGCGGCCCCATCGTTGTATCTGGATCTAATCCAGGACCTTGCTTAATTTTCTTCGCATGAGACACAAGGTCTGCCACTACATTATCAAATGATTTCTTTTGAATATATAAACGTGATCCCGCACAGCAAACTTGTCCTTGGTTGAACATGATTCCGCTTAAGGCACCAGGAACTGCACGGCTCATGTCAGCATCAGGCAAGATGATATTTGGTGATTTTCCACCAAGCTCAAGCGTTACACGCTTCAAAGAGTTAGACGCATTACGCATGATCAGCTTTCCAACTTCAGTAGAACCTGTAAATGCGATCTTGTCCACGTTTGGATGATCAACTAGCGCTGCACCTGTTTCACCAGCACCCGTTACAACGTTTAACACACCTTCAGGGAACCCAGCTTCGTGTGCTAATTTTGCCAAGTAGAGTGCTGAAAGAGGTGTTTGCTCAGCCGGCTTCAGTACGACCGTACATCCCGTCGCAAGTGCTGCACCAAGCTTCCAAGCAGCCATCAATAATGGGAAGTTCCAAGGAATGATCTGTCCAACTACACCAAGCGCTTCATGACGCGTATAGTTAAAGAAGCTTCCTGCTACAGGAATCGTCTGCCCTACGATTTTCGTTGACCAACCAGCATAATAGCGGAAATGTTCGATCGCGAGCGGAACATCCGCATTCATCGTTTCACGGATCGGCTTCCCGTTATCCAATGTATCAAGCTGTGCTAATTCTTCTTTATTCTCTTCCATTAATTCTGCTAATTTGTAGATCAAGTAGCTTCGCTTTGAAGCAGGCATCTTTGACCAGTAACCTGTTTCAAAAGCTGCTCTTGCTGCTTTTACGGCTTTATCGATATCTTCAGTTCCACCTTCAGATACAACTGCTAAAACTTCTCCAGTTGAAGGGTTTAACGTTTCAAATGTTTTTCCGCTAGCTGAGCTGACCCATTCCCCATTAATAAAATGCTTTTTCGTTCCGTTAAGAAACTCGGCCACCTTTGGTTTTAATTGAAGGTCTAAAGTTTTTTCCATTTGAATCCTCCCTTTACATTGTGGTTCTTACATAAATATTATTCGTCACGATTCATGTAAACCCTTTCATTTTCTACATTTGTAATAAAACTGAAACGTTTTTTACGAAATTCGACGGGAGGTGTCGAAAGTACTCTATTTGTATGTAATCAATGGACAGACCATCAGGGTTTAGGAATCGCTCACAAATCTATAGAATCGCTCATAAATCTCAAGAACCGCTCACAAATCTCTAGAATCGCTCACAAATTTCAAGAACTGCTCACAAATCTCAAGAATCGCTCACAAATGCCCACATATGCCCTTCTCCACTTTTACTACGCACAAAAAAAGACTCCTCTCAGACAAAATGTCTAAAAAGAGCCCTCTTTTACTAATAAACTATCTTTTCATCGTCTGGAAGCGCATCTGCTTGCGGAACACTTCTTTTACCATGTACGGTACGCCTAACTGATCGTTTGTACGGGTGATCCACTTCGCTTTTCTCTTTACTTCATCAGGTGCGTTTGCCATCGCTACACCTAGACCTGCAAATTCAATCATATCTAGATCGTTATAGGAATCTCCGATTGCTACCATCTCATTTGGAGCGATCCCGAGTTTCTCACCAAGAAACCTTAAGGCATTTCCTTTTGTTACTTTTTTTGCTGTGATCTCTAACTGACATTTTGCCGATGAAGAATACTCAAAGTCTGGCATATGTTCTTTTAGATACTTCATTGCAGAGTCGCATTCTTTCTCATCAAAGAACTGTACATCCATCTTTGGAGGTGCCACTTCTTGTGAGAGAACATAGTCTCCAAGATTCTCTGTAAAAGATACAGGGTAGAACAGCGGATCACCCGTGCTTAATGTTAATTTCGCAACGAGCTGACTTTTTTGCTTGAGTTGATTTCCCACTGAGAAGCGCTCATGGACGACGCGCATGTGGCATTCGTAATTTCCAAGAACTTCTACTAATCTATAAGTATCCTCGACCGATAACCTTTTCTCTTGAAGAGGTTCATCAAGAGATGAAGCAATGAATCCACCATTATGACTGATCAAATAACTGTCGATCTTTAACGCTTTTGCTATCTTTTGTGTAGATGGAAAACTCCTGCCCGAAGCGAGTGTGACATAGACCCCTTTTTGCTGCACATAATCAATGGCTTCTTTCGTTTCTTTATCGATACGGAAATTGCTTCGCAGTAGGGTTCCGTCGATGTCAATCGCTAGTAAACGGTATACCATGATGCGCTCCCCCCATTTCGCGAAAATATAGTATAAGAACTCGTGTTAAGTTTATGACCTTGAAACATGCTTTAGAACGCGGACAAACCTAAGAAATATTAGGCAAAAGAAAAAGCCCCTGCTACAAAAGTAACAGGGGGTTAGATCAGCATATTATTATTGCTGTTGTCCGTCTTCTTCAACCATTGGTCCGTAAAGCTCTTCCAGTGGCTTTGTGATCACTTTATTTAGATCATTGATGATCATGCTCATACGTTGCTCTGCTGCCATAAGCTTTGAGATCGTTTCGTTCTGCTGTACATCAGCAAAAAGCTTTTGAGCTTCTTCAATCTCTTCAGGAGTCACTTCTTGGCCGTTCATTTGTTTTTGTTGAAGATTTACTTGAATATCACGGAATTTACCGAAAAGTTCTTTCGTTTCCGGATTGTTATTTACTTCATCATAGCTTTGTTTTAAAGCTGTAAAGTCCTCACTATTGCGCAATGCTTTTTCTAAGTCGTAAGCAACATCGTATACGTTTGACATTGGTAAAATACCTCCTATTGATTAACTACGGTACCCACTATAACAGACTCTACAAAAATAGTACAAGGATACCTTGAAATACACCGATAATTCCGCCTAACAATGCTCCTAGCCATGTTATCATCTTAAGTTCACTTTTTGCGATTGATATGATGATTTCCTCTAGACGCTCTAGAGAAAAGGCCTCAACCTGTTCTTCCACGATTTTAGCAAGATGCATCTTTTCAAGCAGCATTTCTAATCGATCGACAAATAGATCTAGACCTGCAGATACTGCTTTTGGTGTTAGGTCATCAATAATCCAGCTCTCAACCGAACTCGCTAATGAAGATACAGGTGTGTTTAAATACTCTTCGATAGGAAGTCTAGCTGTAATTTCTTTTGCTAAACCTGTAGTAATCTCAGGCAGTTTCAGCAGCCCTAGTGCCTCTTCTGTTCTTTTTTCCATAAAGTTTCGGTATTCTTGCTGAAGTAGACTCAGCATGGTATCACGTGTATTTTCATGTTTCATGAACTTGATCAGTTCCGGTTGTACTTTGTCTGCAAGACTAACATTACCAAAAAACATAGATACCATATTAACGAGCATCCCTTTATCCATTAGGAAAGCATCAATGCCACTCGCAAGTGATTTCCGGCCTTCTTCACTTTCTAAATAAGTAACCCCTTTGTTCAAGAGCCAATCTACGACTTCTGGTAATTTTTCTTCCCCTCTGGCAACAAATTTTTCTGGCAGAACATCTTTCATTTCCTTACCATTTGATTCCTGAAGCATTCTATTCATTCGAGAACTCAGCCATGCCTCGGTTGTTGCTTGGATTCTGTTCTGAACATCATCCACACCAAAATCTTGTTTAAGCAGATCACTAATCGTCATATCACTCTTTAAGAAGCGTTTCAGTTCTACTTGAACAAGTTCAGTCATCTCTTTGCGAAATACGTTGTCGTTAATTTTCGCTTGTACACCTTCTGCGGTTAATAGGTGCTTGGTTACGGTCTCACCCAGCTGCACGGCGAGTTGTTTTCTACGCTTCGGTATGAGTCCAGGTGTAAATGGAACTCGATATTTACCAATGTATAATGTAGTAAACGGTCTAAATAACATTCGGATTGCAATGGAGTTTGTTAGACCACCAATAAACGCACCGACGATCGCCATAATAGAAATTGAAATCCATATATCCATATTTTTGTCTCCATTACTCTAGATTCTATTTTCCTAGTAAATGTGAATTATGATTGCGCTAGCTATTTTAGCTCCCCTTTTGGAAGGATATCCACATAATAAAAACGATCTTCATTACTGAACATATCTTTTACCATTCTCGTCTCACCTAACGTATACGTAACAGGAAAGGAAAAGTTCGGTCCATCAAAAACAAACGTGTGAAATTCTCCGTTCTCACCACATATATCATGTTTCTTCGGATAGTCTTCTATAAACTGCTCGTCTATGACACGGCCAGTAAAAGAGGCATCTATTTTTAATGTATCTGAGCAGCACACAACAGTCTTAAATCCTTCACTCAAAAACTCCTCAATAATTTGCTCAGAACTCTCACCCCATATTGGAAAAAATGGTGTGATTCCTGTACCTTCTAACATGTTTTCGCGATATTTTTTTACATCTTCTAAAAAAATATCCCCAAACATGATGTGCTGTATACCATCAGCCTTAATGTCGTTAACAGCTTGTTCCATTCTTTGTTGGTACATATCATTCGAACAATCTTTAGGGATCCAAACTGCTCGGAGAGGTAAACCAAGTGATTTAGCCTGCATTTCTAAAAGTTCATTTCGAACGCCATGCATGGTTGTCCGATCGTAGTCTTCTGTTAATGTTGTTAGTAAGGAATCGATCTCCCAATCTGCCGACTTCTGCAGTCGATACAGAGCTAATATAGAATCTTTTCCACCACTGAATGAAACGACAATTTTTTTCTTCATCTAGAACCCTCCCTATATAACGATTTAGGAGGCAATACGAACTCATAGCCTTCTAGTTTTAATTCAGAAATCAATTCATCTAAAATTTCTACGGTTTGCTTTAATTCATGAAGAAGAATAACAGAGCCATCCTCAGCATGATTCAAGATGTTATGAACAATGTGTAAGGGATCTTTTTTGTGTTCCCAATCCAGACCCGCCACTTCCCATAAAAAAGGCATCACATTGAGCTTCTTTAGAACATCCAAAGTATCTTCATTAAATTGTCCAAAAGGCGGACGAAAATATATCATTTCTTGGCCAGTGAGAGATTCCAGCTGTTTCAAATTCGTAGAAATATCATGAAGCTGGTCACGATAAGAAAGTCTCGTTAAAACGCGATGGCGCAATGAATGCCCACCAATCATATGCCCTTCTTCAATCACCCGTTTCCAAGGTCGTTTTACATGCAACAACTTTGATTGCCAAAAGAACAATGCTCTTACTTGATGTTTCTTTAGGATATCTAACAGTTCAACCAAAACAGAGGATGGTCCATCATCAAATGTAAGAATCAATGATTTTGTTCCTTTAGGTGAATCCTGCTTGTCCCAATTTTTTTTATTCGTCCAAATCTCTTTATTTTCCCAGTCGTACACGACCGTTGCAGAAGTTACTCAAGGACACGTTTTCATAGTGTCTCCTCCTTCTTGGGAATCTGTTAGTTTAGTTAACCACTTAACATTGCTATAATAATAGCAAGCTTTTTCTTGAAAGGATATGAAAAAGGATGCTCGATAAGCTAAAGAAGCACTATAAGAATTCTATGACAACAGACCTCTCCCAGCAGTCTGGCTATTACTGGTTCCTTTCAGAGGACAGCGGCGAACCGTTCGGTATCTCAAAACCTGCTGTTTCAGAATCAGAACTAACATTACTTCGCTCCATGTTTAACACATATGAAAACGATAATTCTTCAAATGTTTTTTCAGCACAGCAGTTAAAATGGAGAGCACTTCTTTTTGACGAGAAAGCTACAACAGAAGAAGGCTTCTATCGATTTGTACACTTTTTTAGCAAGCAGCCGATCACGGATCATGCTTCATTTTCAGAAGCAGTAAATGGCCTTTTTCCTGAGGATGCAGTTCTCCTTCTTAACAAAGATCTTAAGAGTGGCGTTATTATTGAAACATCCAAACAGGAGTTTAGTGAGACACCTTATGAAGCGTTAAAAGACATGCTCTCTACAGACTTTTATTTAGATATTTCAATTTATATAGGCTGCTATAACAATCAACTTCATCGCGCAAAAGAAACGTATACAAGAGAACAGCAACAATTTTTAGACGTGCGGAATCGTTTGATGCCGAAATCCATATATACAGTAGCTGATATCGTTCCGTATATCCTTCTTCAGACCGCCAGTCCGATGGCCGATCAAACATTAACATCACTAGTAGAAGAATGGCGAGAAGAAGACGAGGAAACGCTAAAAAGCATCAAAGTATTTGTTGAATGCAACCTTAACGTTTCGTTAGCAGCGAAACAATTATATATTCACCGAAACAGCCTTCAATATCGTGTGGAAAAGTTTTATGACAAAACAGGCATTGATGTTAAGCAATTGAAGAATGCACTAACCGTTTACTTGGCCATTCTTCTTATCGAACAAAAAGATCATCGCTAGCTTCAAAAAAACTCTTTGTGCACATTGCATAAAGAGGTTTTTTTATTTTAGGCATGTCGTCCATTTACGATTACCGATATGAAAGCGTAAACTTAAAACATTAAGAAAACGTTTACATCGGAAGGGGAATTATAAAAATGGCAGGTATTAAGTTAAATAACATCGTAAAAAGATATGATAATAAAGTAACAGCTGTACATGATTTCAACCTTGATATTTCGGATAAAGAATTCATCGTATTCGTAGGACCATCTGGTTGCGGTAAATCAACAACGCTTCGTATGATCGCTGGTCTAGAAGAAATTTCTGAAGGTGATCTTATCATCGATGAGCGCGTTGTAAACGATGTAGCTCCAAAAGATCGTGACATCGCGATGGTTTTCCAAAACTATGCCCTATATCCTCACATGAACGTTTATGACAACATGGCATTCGGTCTTAAACTAAGAAAGTTCAGCAAAGAAGAAATTGAAAAGCGTGTTAAAGAAGCAGCACGTATTCTTGGTCTTGAGCAATACTTAGATCGTAAACCAAAAGCACTTTCAGGTGGTCAGCGTCAGCGTGTTGCACTAGGACGTGCCATCGTTCGTGATGCAAAAGTATTCTTGATGGATGAGCCGTTATCCAACCTTGATGCAAAACTTCGTGTTCAGATGCGTGCTGAGATCACAAAACTTCACCAACGTCTGCAAACGACTACAATCTACGTAACGCATGACCAAACAGAAGCGATGACGATGGCAACACGTATCGTTGTTATGAAAGACGGACGCATCCAGCAAGTTGGATCTCCGAAAGAAGTATACGATACACCTGAGAACATCTTCGTTGGTGGATTTATCGGAAGTCCTGCAATGAACTTCTTGAATGGTACGCTTGAAGACGGATTCTTCAAAGTCGGTGACACGAAGATTGCAGTTCCTGGCGGAAAGATGAAGATTCTACAAGAAAAAGGCTACAACAACAAAGATGTTGTCCTAGGTATCCGTCCAGAAGATATTCATGATGAGCCTGTATTCTTAGAGTCATCTTCAAACACGAAGATTGAAGCGAAAATCGACGTTGCTGAACTGATGGGTGCTGAAACGTTCTTGTACTCTACAGTTAGCGGACAAGATTTTATCGCACGCGTAGATTCGCGTACAGACATTCGCAACGGTCAGGACATTTCGTTAGCGTTTGACATGAACAAAGCGCATTTCTTTGATAAAGAAACAGAACTTCGTATTCGTTAATTCATATGTAATAAGAGCTCTGCTTAATCAAGCAGAGCTTTTTCTTGTCGACTATACCAGTAAACACCATATTATGTATTTTTATGTGATACATTCATATTTTTATATGATAACTCTTAATTTTTATATGATAGGACTTTAAAATTATGTGTTTATCCCTCCTTTTTATGTGATAATGTGTCCCCTCAAAAAAAATCCCCTGTTATTTTTTTCTTTATCGGGGAAAATGTTTAATGATTGACGAATTCGCCATTCGTTTATACAATAAATTCTATAAAATTTGTCGGGATTATCCTGACGAGGAGGACTTCAATTGAAAAACACATTTAAATTCCTGTCAGCTCTCGCTCTTTCTGTCATTCTGTTGTCAGCATGCGGAAATTCTGACGAGTCAAAATCAGGTTCAGGTTCAGATAAAAAAGTACTTACAATAGGTACTGAAGCTACATATCCACCTTTCTCATACCGTGATAAGAAAACAAATGAAATCACAGGCTATGATGTAGAAGTAGCTAAAGAAGTTGCTAAGCGTCTTGATATGGAGCCGAAGTTCGTGGCCACTGAATGGAAGAACATGTTTACGTCACTAGACTCTAAACGATTTGATCTAGTTGCGAATCAAGTAACTGTAACAGACGAAAGAAAAGCTAAATATGACTTCTCTACTCCTTATACCGTTTCTGGTGGACAAGTCATCGTGAACAAAGACAACAAAGATATCAAAGGAATTAAAGATTTAAAAGGCAAAGTAGTCGGAACAACACAAGGAAGTAACTACGCTGCTGAAGCCGAAAAAGCTGGAGCAAAAACAAAGTTCTATAAAGGTGCTGCACAAGTATTAACAGATTTAGATGTTAACCGTGTAGATGCTGCAATGAACGATCAGCTTTTCATCCTGACAGAATTAAAGAAAACAGATTATAACGTTAAAGCGGTTGGCGAACCTTTTAACGAAAACGAAATGGCATTTGCATTCCGAAAAGATGACAAAGATTTAATTAAAGATGTAAACAAAGCACTTGAAGAAATGAAGAGTGACGGTACACTGAAAAAGCTCTCCGAAAAATATTTTGGAGAAAATGTAAGTGAGTAATTTATCAGAAATTCTGATCAACTCCCTCCCCTATTTATTGGAGGGAGCTGTTTTTACTATCGTCATAAGCCTTGTATCGATTTTCGGAGCGCTTATTTTCGGGTTGGTTGTTGCTTTATGCAGGATGTCATCGAATAAATTCTTGTCAGGGATTGCCAAGGGGTATATTTCTTTCTTTAGAGGAACGCCATTATTAATTCAATTATTGATTCTCTATAACGGTTTCACGTTTATTTATGTACCAGAAGGATGGCAGGCTGCGCTCGCTGGGCTCATACTTCATTTTAGTGCCTATATAGCCGAATCCTATCGGGGTGCTATTCAGTCGATTGAAAAAGGACAATGGGAAGCTGCTTTTTCACTTGGGATGAACAGATATCTTACGTATAAAGAAGTAATTCTCCCACAAGCATGGAGAATTTCAATTCCATCCGTTTGGAATTCATTGATCGATATCGTTAAAGCTTCTTCGTTAGCTTCAGTAATTACAGTACCAGAGCTTACTTTGATGGCAGATCAGATCAGCGCATCACAACTGATCGTATTACCTGTTCTATTAGAAGCTGCAGTCCTTTATTGGATTTTAACTTCTCTATTGGACGGTCTTCGAGTACTGCTTGAAAGAAGAATTAGAATCAGCCAATAATCCCTTCATGTCTCTTTTAGATATGAAGGTTTTTTCTACTCCCACTCACCTATAAAAAAAAGCACTTCTTGATGACAAGCATCACAATAAAACACATGTGGGCATTGGCTTTCTGCAAAATTACTCGGATAGCCATCCTCTAGCTTCAGTTCATCCACTTCCATGTAGGGACTGTAATCATCGAAAAAATCACTTACTCTTCCTTGATCTTGAACCGCTCTTCCGCATTCTGGACAGCGAACGTTTATCGTTTGAAAGTTATTACAGATCGGACACATCGCCATCATTATCAACTCCTATGATTTAAAAAGGGAGTGGATTCCTCCACCCCCGTTTTGTATCAGTTACGAGCTAAGTTAGCGATTACCGCCACTTAACTGTTGCTGACCCATTGCGACTAAACGTTTTGTCATTTCCCCACCAACCGAGCCATTCGCACGAGCAGTTGTATCTGGGCCAAGTGTAACACCGAACTCAGATGCGATCTCATATTTCATTTGATCAATTGCTTGCTGTGCTCCTGGGACAACCAATTTGTTTCTTCTTGCCATGTGTTTCACCCCCTTGCACTTATTGTGTATCTCACCAGTTTCTCTATTCGTTCCTAACACTGGCAATATATAGCGTTCTTCCCACTACAAATCGGGTGATGTATTCAAAAAGGTTGTCTAGTTGGTTTATACTGAATTATAGTAAGAAAAAAATCATGTGATGATTATGAAAAAGTTGGTGAAAGCAAATGTCAAATGAATATGCAGTAGAGATGTTCAGAAAAACCATACCTCTGTTTCAAGCATTAGGTGATCCAGTCAGACAAGACCTCGTTCTGCTTTTAGCGGAGACAGATAAAATGAATGTTACGGATATTGCCAGTCAATCTCCAATGTCACGACCAACAGTCTCCCATCACTTAAAAATATTACGAGAAGCTGGAATTGTTGGGACGGAGAAAAAAGGGAAAGAGATTTTTTATTTCTTAACGCTTGATCAAACCGTTGTTCAGCTCAAACAGCTCATTCACATTATTGAAGAGGAATGTATTTTGTAAGCTCTTTGTTGTATTCGCTGTTGTTTATGAAGGTAGTTGATTTCCGCTTCAGGTTGCTCGCTTTCCGGGTGGTGTGCGGTGAGCCACCTTGCCGCATTGCGCCATAAGGTGTCTCACCTGTCACACTGATCCCCCAGGAGTCATCCACCTTACACTACAATCAACCTTTCAAAGATGCCTTTTTGAAAACTAATAGCAACAACTTTTAAAGAACTGTCAATTTCTATTGAAAAAAGACTTCTAAAAAACGATTCAGCATGGTTGGCTGAATCGCTTTTATTTTTGCTAACTTTTCTTTTTGTTATTACTTCATTGACAAGTTGATTGAAGTGGAAGTGCGAGACTCCTACGGGACGAGCGGTCAGGTGGAGACTCCTAAGGGCGCAAAGCGGCAGGAGGCTCACCGTTCGCCCCGTGGAAAGCGAGCAACTGTAACGTAAATCAACTACTTCAAAAACAACTCTGCAAAACGAAAACAGCTCTATTTTTTCCTAAGTTGTTTAATACCTGAACGAATTAATGCCGCTCTTTGTTTGCTGTTTGAGAAATAAGCTCTGATCAATGTTCTTATTTTTGAGTACTTATTTTCGTACGGGTACCAATTTATTTCTCGTTGTTTGATTCCCGCATCCTTCATTACCGACATCTGACGGGTAAAGGTGAACAAGCCTTCGTCTCCGTGATACCTGCCTACGCCGCTGCTTTTCACACCACCAAATGGAAGATGAGGATTTGCTACTGAAACAAGTACATCATTAATTACCGCACTGCCTGTTACAAGCTTTGATGAAACACGATTCGCTTTTTTAGCGTCCTTTGTCCATACACTTGCGTTCAATCCAAACTCAGTGCTGTTCGCTTTTTCGATCGCTTCTTCCTCTGTTGAGAAGGATATCACAGGCAGTACAGGTCCAAACGTTTCTTCTTTAACGATGTTCATATCTTCAGTAACATTCGTTAAGATCATTGGTTCCAAATACATGCTGTCTCCCCACTGATCTGGCTCTTTGCCAGTAAGCAGAAGAGCACCTTTCTCTAATGCATCCTTCACATGATTTCTGATAATCTCTTTTTGGTGAGGAAAAGTTAATGAACCTATATCTACTCCAAGTTTCAGTTTCTTCGTTTCTTCTACAAGCCTGTCGATAAATTCTCCATGAATCGCATGCTGCACATAAACTCTTTCAATCGACATGCAAACTTGTCCTGCATTCGTAAATGCCCCCCAAACTGCACCATTCACTGCTCTTATCATGTGAGCATCTTCAAATACAATCATTGGATCCTTTCCACCAAGCTCCAAGGTATTAGGAATAAACCTCTTACTTGCTTCAACGCCTATCTTACGTCCTGTCTCAACAGATCCTGTGAAGAAAATGCCATCTGGCGTTCCAGAAACCAAAGCTTGTCCCAGCTCTTTTCCCCCATGCGCAACTTGAAGAACATTTTTCGGCAAATTCACTTCTCTCGCAATTTTTTCAATCAACAGTCCGATCGTAGGTGTTACCTCAGATGGTTTTACAATAACAGAATTCCCTGCGATCAGTGCAGAGATTACAGGTGTCATCGATAGTTGAAAAGGATAGTTCCATGGTGAGATGACTAATACTGTTCCTAGAGGAAAATAATCTACATATGAAGATTTACCTATAAAAAGAATCGGTGTGGAAACTTTTTTCCGCTTTAAAATTTTTGGTGCGCGCTTTTCATAATGCGCAATGATATCAATTACAGGCATAAGATCTGCTGTTAGAGCTTCTGTTTTCACTTTTCCAGTCGCAGCACAAATTTCATCTACGATCTCATCCATGTTATCTAATAGATGCTGCTTTATCTTTTTTATAAACGTTAATCGAGTTTTTAATGTACGTGTGGACCAATATTGAAAAGCAGCAGAAGCTTTTTCATACATTTCAGGAACGTAATTTTCTCCCGTTTCTAGCCACTGGTCGATGGTTTCACCTGTTGCAGGATGTTTTGCAATCATTACGTTTTTCATTCAAGCGCACCTCCTTTGTCAAAATTTTCATATTTCTTCCATCATACCTTTTTTGATGAGTTATTGTTTATTTATTTTTACGGATATGGTATCATGTTGATATTCTTAAACATATAAACATAATGATAGAAAGGATGTTTCTTTTGATAAATAATAAAATTGCACTCATTACAGGAGCCTCAAGCGGAATTGGCCTTGAATTTGCCGATCTCTTTGCGAAAGACGGCTATCATTTAGTCCTTACAGCTAGAAATGAGTCGAAGCTTAATGAGATTGCCGAACAGATGTCTAAAAAATACAATATTCCAGTTACGGTAATTGCAAAAGACTTAAGCCGAACCGACGCTGCAGAAGAACTGACAGCAGAGATTATTGCAAAGGGTATTGAGATTGACGTTCTGATCAACAATGCAGGATTTGCTGCTTACGGACCTTTTAACGAGACATCATGGAAAGATGAAAAAGATATGATACAAGTAAACATAACAGCTCTTACAACACTTACAAAACAGCTTCTTCCCGGAATGATTAAGCGTAATAGAGGGAAAATCTTAAACGTGGCCTCTACTGCAGCTTTCCAACCTGGACCATTAATGGCTGTCTATTACGCAACAAAAGCTTATGTACTTTCCTTCTCAGAAGCCATCAACTATGAATTACGCCATACCGATGTAAGTGTTACCGCTCTTTGTCCTGGTGCTACAGCTACAAACTTCGAAAAACGGGCAAGCCTTGAATCATCTCGCTTGTTTCAATCTGGTGCAATGAATGCGAGCGACGTTGCGCGGTCAGGCTACAACGCCTTGATGTCTAAAGAATCATTGTCGATTCCAGGATTTAAAAACAAGGCATTAGCTAACATCGTACGATTCTTACCTCGCAAAACGATTTTAAAAATCGTGCATTATGTACAAGACAAAAAATAAATGTCATAATTTTGAGAACAGCTTTAAATCGCTGTTCTTTTTTTAATGAACCTTATTTAACATAAGACTTCGAATGCTCTTTACAATTTATTGCTTGATAACAAAAATTCTATTGTGTAATATTACACTAAAAGAGAATATTTGTGTTTCGTCCTGTTTTGTTTGAAATATACATATACATGAATTGAGGTGGTAAAACATGAACAAAAAATGGATGAGAAAAGAAGGTCAAAAGTGGATCGCTGACAACATCATTTCCGAAGATCAGTTAGATTTAATTCTTGCAAGATACCCTGATTCTGAAGACAATGGCAAAGTTACTGGGGTATTACCCATTTTAGCTAGTGTTTTAATCGGCATCGGAATTCTATCTTTCATCGCATCAAATTGGGGAGAAATCTCACCAATCGCCAGACTTTCCTTACTTATCGTGTTTATGCTCGGTTTTTACTATTCTGGTGAACGGTATTTAAAAGCCGGCCAGCGTTCATTAGGTACTTCTCTTAATCTCCTTGGAATCATTACATTTGGAGCAAGTATCATTCTTTTAGGTCAAACTTTTAACCTTAATGCCGTCGATGCACGTTTATTCGTTTTCTGGAGTCTTCCTGCCATCTTTTATTTATTCAGAGATCGTCACAAGTTATATTTTTTCCTTATTGGGCTTTTAACAGTTGGAGGGCAACTTTACAGCATAAGTGAATTTCAAAGCTTTAGTTACCTTTTATGTATCCTTTTTATCATAGCTGTCGGAGGCTTTGTTTTCTTGTACCCATCCACTCTAAAATCTTGGATTTTTACGATTGGACTCAGTACACAAGTTCTCATGTTTATTACGGTTAAAGATATAAATTTATTTTGGTTCTTCTTATTTGGATTCGCTTTATTTACAAGCAGTTTATGGGTTGAAAAGAGAGTATTTAAACAACCGTTTAATCGCCTAGGAACACTCATTGGATTTGGTTTTGCTTACGGATTATATTTCTTACTTACAAATGAATTTTCTTCTGATTTTGAGCTGCCGAACCCTTATCTGTTCATCCCCGTACTGGTCGTTCTATTCGCTCTATCAGTCGTCCGAAAGCGTCAGGAGAATTTATACATGCATGCATGGGAACTCTTGATTTTCATGCCGTTCTTTTACCTTGTCAAAGTGACTGAGCCGTTAATAGTAGGCATTGTTTATTTAATCATCATGTTTGTTTATTCTGGCTTCAAACTTGCGGAGGGCTATCGTAACGAAAGTCGGTCGCAGATCAATTTTGGAATTGTACTCTTTCTGCTCGTTTGCTTAATGGGTTACTTTAATCTGGCATGGTCCTTTATGCCAAAGTCCATTTTCTTCTTATTAGGTGGAGTTCTTTTATTCATACTAAATGCGTTTCTCCAACGTAAGAAAAAGCAGATCTTAAAGAACGGAGGTCCGCATCATGATTAAAAAAAGAGGTTGGATGATCGCTGCCCTTCTTCAAGTATTATTTCTGATCTTAATCGCAGGAAGTTATTACAGCATCGATTATTTCGGAAAAGAGATCAAGATTAAGACCGTTCCCGTCGATCCAAGAGATCTTTTGTATGGCGATTATGTAACACTTCGTTATGATATCAGTACAGCTCCTCTCAAAAGCTACAAGGGCGATGCCGCTGAACTAGATCGCGGCAATCATAAGACCTATGTTGTTCTGCAGCCTAACAAAGAAGGTTATTATGTGGTTAAGAATGTTTATTCTGAAAAACCAGATATAGCAAAGAACCAGGTTGTGTTAACTGCTAAAGCTGAAAAAGTCTGGGATCAAAACTCGTTCGACCAAATTCAGCTTACGTATGGGTTTGAGAGGTATTATGTTCAAGAGAACACGGGAAAAGAACTTGAACAGCAAGCCAAAGACATGGATGTGATCATAAGTGTTGCACCTTGGGGAGCTCATAAGATCGTAGAGCTGAACCCTTAGATGCTGAACGACTCATAAAGAGCTTAAAATGCCCTTTATGAGTTTTTTTGTTTATTGCTGGGAAGTGTTTGTCGAAAATCGGATAAATAATTTTATCTACGGAATTATCGAGGATTACCTCGTATAAAAATCGGTTTACCTCGTATTAAAAAGAGATTACCTCGTAATGTGTGCCTCTGTTCTCCTCTTATGGATAATATCATTCGATAATGTCCTGCAGTCACGCACTACAGCATTCCTACTAAAGCGTTCGTCAGCTAGAAAAACTCTTGCATACATTTTTTATATCTAATTACTCATTATTCTCCGGTTTAAGTTTAAGGATTACGGGAAAATTGATAATGAGGTGAAAACAATGTCAGATACTAAAATTATCGAACTAAAAGATGTACTAAATGGGTGGGCTGGTAACCAGATTTCTATTCGTAAAGAAGAAGCAGGAGATCTAGATCAAATCAGAATCTCATTGGATAAGGCAACCTTTGAACAAAGAGACGCACATGATGACTATTTAGGTGATCACATATTGTTTTTACACGGGACAGCTTATGCAGCAGAAGAAGGTTCACAAGTAGAGCTACCAACAATTACCTACGAGATACCAATCGATGGAATCAATGATATACGAACAGACGATAACATCGTTTCATTCGAAACCAATAGAGCACAATATGTAATCAATAAATAAAGAAGAGATCCAGCGGGATCTCTTCTTTATTCTTGTTGCATGCTTTTCGTAACATCTGTTAACGAATCTGCTGATACAGCGATCTGCCCTACAGCATGACTCAGTTCTTCTATAACTTCAGCCATCACTTCTACTTCTTTTTCTAGCTTTCCGCTTCGATCCGTACTCTCATCCATCTTAGAAAGAATAGCTACAAAGAAATCTGATATTTCCGTAGCTTCACTGACACTATCGTTTATATAATGATGAATACTTTCAACAGATTGAGTGACAGCTTCTATTCGTTTGTGTGTATTTTTCACAAGTTCAGAAACACCTGAAACAGAGGTCTTTGTTTGATCAGCTAATTTTCGAACTTCATGAGCTACAACAGAAAATCCTTTTCCAGCCTCTCCAGCTCGAGCGGCTTCTATCGCTGCGTTAAGGGATAGAAGGTTCGTTTGTTCTGCGATCGCTGTAACGATATCCACAACATCGTTAATCTTAACAGTTGCTTGTTCCAAGCTGATTAGTTCTGTTGTAATCTGTTCTGATTGATCTTTTACTTTTAGGATCATTTGCTGATGATCATCTAGTTTGTTCTTACCTGCTAACGAATTATTAGAAACCTGTATAGCAGATTCTGCTGTGCTCTTTGCAAAAACAACCACTTCATCAGCCTTTGATGTTAACTCTTCTAGTGCTGCACTCGTCTCTTCTGAGATACTCGCAAGTTCTTCCACAGAATCCCCGACTGATAATGCGATCTGTCTTTTTTGCTCTTCATGTTGCTCTCTTTGTTTGATTTGCTCTAACTCAAAAGCTTCTAAAACAATCTGCTGTTCAAAATTTAAAATTTTCGTCACTGCTTTAACAGCATGCTGGTACTCATTTTTATTCTCAATATGCTTGTCCAAAATAGATAAAAAAGACAGCAACATATCCTGAAAAGAACAGATATACCATTTCGGCTGCAGTCCGATCTTAAAGTGGATGCGGGCGATCACTTTTCTTTGTTCGATATACGCTGTGTCGATAACGCCGTCAAACATTTCTTGTATGTGCTTAATCAGCGTTACTTGAAGTTTATTAATAGAGCTGTGTTTTTGAATAATTTCCATCAAGCCAGGCACATGTTCAATATTTTTATAAAATTGGTTCACGATTTCTTCTATATTCTCAGAGATCAACGGTTTGATCGAGCGAATAATCGCTAAGTCATCCACTGTTAATGAAATCATGTTCAATTGCTTCTGCCATTCACTGTTTGGAGATACTAAGATCTTCACATCTTCTTTTACGTTTTCAATAGGATCAAATAATAATGTCGTACTCTTCTTTTTTGTTAGTATGCTTAAAATAGATGCCAATTTGCTTTCCTTCTTCCTTTATAATCACTCACATTTCATCCAATATGATGCAATTTCATGCGACTATACGCTCATTTTATAGATTCATATGTTTTATCGACTTCTTTAAGGGAATCTTTTACTAAACAAAAATATTTTAGAAAAAATGATTAGAGGAGTGATTCACATGTGGAAAAAGAGATGGGCAGCTGGAACATTGGCAGCAATGTTAACGTTAGGTGGATTAACTGCTTGCGGTGATGGTGTAGACCAAGACAACGGTGTAGACGATGGCGAACAAAATGATGAGATGGATGAAAAGAATAAAGAAGAAGGTTAATAATGAACCTTCTAAAAATAACGAAAAAAAGGACCCC